>DDPN01000110.1:0-458 GCA_002342205.1 Chitinophagaceae bacterium UBA2467
CTGTAACTCCAAAAACCATTATTGTCAGCAATTGCCTGCACTAAAGGACCAACTAGTGCAATTTTTTTAATGCTGTTTTTAGATAAAGGCAATAAACTTTTTGATGTGTTAGAAAGGGGCTCATTCTTTAAAAGAACAATACTCTTTTTAGCAATATCACGCGCAACTTGATGATGGGAAGGATTATTCCAAACATCCTGTTCGCGCTTTTCATTAGAGAATTTATAGGGGTCATCAAAAAGACCGAGTTCAAATTTTTTTGTTAAGACTCTTTTCACCGCTTCATCGATATACTTACTGTCCAGTTTTTTCTCATTTACTAAACCAACCAGTTGTGATGTATACGCTCTGCTTTCCATATCCATATCACTACCTGCTTGAATTGCTTTTAGAGCGGCGTCTTTTAAATCAGTTGCATATCCATGATTGACCATTTCACCGATACTTCCCCAATCACT
>DDPN01000110.1:481-9640 GCA_002342205.1 Chitinophagaceae bacterium UBA2467
TGTGCAGTAGCAGGAATACCATTTAAATCATTGAAAGAATTCATGAATGAAGCAACCCCCGCTTCGGCAGCTGCTTTGAAAGGGGGCAAATACACTTCGTGCAGTTTTCGCAAACTCATGTCGGTGGTATTATAATCACGACCGCCCTCTGCAGCTCCATATGCTGCAAAGTGTTTTGCACAGGCCATCACTGCATCAATACTTCCAAGTCCATTTCCTTGAAAACCTTTTACGCGTGCCACTGCAATGCGACTGCCCAAGTAAGAATCTTCACCAGCTCCTTCCATTACGCGGCCCCATCTTGGATCGCGTGCAATATCTACCATAGGAGCAAAAGTCCAGTGTATACCAGAAGCCGAAGCCTCAATTGCAGCTATCCGTGCTGCCTTTTCAATAGCAGACAAATCCCAGCTAGCAGCCTCGGCTAATGGAACAGGAAAAATAGTTCGGTAACCATGGATTACATCTTGCGCAAATAAAAGTGGGATGCGTAATCTTGACTGCATGGCAATCTCTTGCAAGGAACGTGTGCGCGCTGCACCCGTTACATTTAAATACGAACCAATTTTACCTTGGCGCACACGATCTTGTTTATCCCCCTCTTTTGTAATTGGACCAGTAGCGGCAAAATCGCTACTCAGTTGATTTAACTGGCCAATTTTTTCTTCGAGTGTCATGAGTCGAATCAGGGAATCAACTTTTCGCTGAATCCCAACAGACTGTGCACTTGCAAAAAAATTAGTAGCGAGAAATAGACAGAGGAACAAACTACAAAAACGCATTCTTTCAATTTTATTGATAAACCCGAACATAATCAATCAACATTCGTTGCGGAAATACAGCATCATCAATTCCATATTTTCCTCCCCATGTTCCACCTACGGCAACATTTAATAATAGATGAAACCGTTGATCGTAAGGCCAGGTTGCAAATCCCTTATGATCATTTTCAAAATAATTAATACGTTGTTGGTCCACAAAAAATGAAATCGATTTCTCATTCCACTCAATAGCATAAATATGAAATGCAGAAGACAAATCGGACACTGATATACCTTTTACTTTTTGTGTACCTCGCATTCCGTTATAGGCTTCTGTATGAACTGTTCCAAAAACTGAATCAGGATAATACCCTACATTCTCCATTATGTCAATTTCTCCGCTTTTAGGCCAACCTCCATATACATTATCGGTGGGCAACATCCAGATTGCCGGCCACATTCCAGTTCCTTTGGGTAACTGCGCCTTTATTTCAATACGTCCATATTTCCAATCCCCTTTATTCTTACTAACTAGTCGTGTAGACGTATACAAAGCATCTTGCCAATTTTCCTTACGGGCCTCGATAATTAAAAAACCATTCTCCACGCGTGCATTCTCTTTTCTATTCCACGTATAAAACTGCGCCTCTTGATTACCCCAACCACAATTTTGAGGACATCCTCGGCCCCTGTCATAACTCCAGCGCGTTGAATCAGGAAGGCCTTTGTAAGAAAACTCATCTGCCCACACTAACTTCTTAAAATTTGACTGCGCGTTTATTCCACGACAACTCAATAAAAAAAGCAGAAATAATGCAAGCTTACTGATATCACGAATCATAAAACATTCAATTAATTATACACCCGTACGTAATCAATTTCCATGGTTGAATTACTAAATGCAGGATCTACTGTTCCACCAAAATTTCCACCCATTGCCACATTTAGAATCAAAAAGAAAGGTTGATTAAAAGGTAACGTACTTAAATTAGGGAAAGTAAAATATACCACATCATCTATCATGAACTTGATAGCTTGATCATTCCATTCGATACTATATACACGAAAAGTAGAGGATACATTAGAGCTCAATGTTGTTCCACCAATTCCACCACCCCCTGAATTTCCTGTGTAATGAACAGTGCCGTGAATTCGATTAGGGTCATTGCCACGATGTTCCATAATATCGATTTCACCACAAGCAGGCCAACCAACAGTTCCAAAATTTGCACCCAACATCCAAATGGCAGGCCAAGTACCTGCACCAACAGGTAGTTTTGCTCTGGCATCTACTCTTCCATATTGAAATGAAAACTTATTGCGAGTCAATAAACGGGCAGATGTAAAAGCACTACCTGAAAAAGCCTCCCGTTTTGCAGTAATCTTTAAGGTACCATTAGAAACCTCTGCATTATCCAAACGATTTGTATAGTACTGTAATTCCGCGTTCCCCCACCCGCCTGCTCCAATATCATATCCCCATTTGGCAGGGTCTGGTGCACCTGGGGAATCAAACTCATCTGCCCAAATCAATGAACGCGCAACTGTTACTGAAATCGTTTTGCGAATAGATGTAGTTTGTCCGCCAGCACTTTTTGCAATCACATTAATATCATATGATCCGCTTGCAGTATAGCGGTAAGTTAAATTACCATCCAGTGATGTTCGAAATACCCCATTCCCCAGATCAAAATCAAACGATACAGCATTAGTTGCTGTTGCTCGAAAAGAAACATTACCACTATTATCCGTAGCAACTGTGGCTGAAAGCGCAAGATTGACAGGCGCTCCTCCCGGCTTTGGGGTCTCTCCTTTATTGCAAGAAGCCGCCATCAATAAAAAGGCGGCTCCCGCAATTAAAATCCTATTTAACACTCCTTATGGCTTTGGTTTTAACTTTTGATACCAAGAGTTATTATCAGAACCAATGTTACGAAGATGCATACTTGTTGATGTTATAGATAATATCTCATATACCACTCCACCTGTTCCAAAATTAATGATACCATTTCCAGGAACCATAAATTGAATCTGTGTAGATACAGCTGCTGTAGATCCAGAAGTAGCATTCATAAATACCAACTGCTTATTTCCCCCTGTTGACATAGGATAACATCCGTCTCCACCACTGAATCCATAAAACCCAGTAGAGGCGCCAATAGAGAATGAAGCACCCTTGTTGTCGACATTCATAAACACTCGTCCCGCTGCATCTTTTGAAAAGGTGATCTCATCATCATAAGCACATGCTTCACGAGTGTTAGGAACAGCCGCATACCATATTGGAGAAAATTCATTGTTAGGACCTACTCCGAAATGACCAGGAGCATCTTTGTCTGTCACCCAGACCTTAGAACCTGTTCCAGTAAGCGCAGCGACAATATTTGCAGGTATTTGAAAAGCAACAAACACAGTGATACGCTTGCTAATCGTAGATAATGAACCACCAGTACCTACTGCATTCACCGTGATAGTGAAATTATTTACACCAGGTGTATTGTATTTATAGGTCAATGTTCCAGAGGGAACCACTTGCTTTACTCCATCTCCAAAGTCAATTTGATAGGTTAAAGCACCAGTAGCTTTAGCAGTAATTGTAACCTGACCAGATCCATTTCCATTAGGATTAGCCGCATCTACACCTACTACTGCGGTAGTGAGTGTTAAACCAGATGGATTAATCAGATCACCAAATGTATATTCCTGCTTTTTACAAGCTGTTAATAACATTACCAGCGAAAAAACAGCTACAGTTAATTTATTCATTTTAAACATGGCGAGCTATTTATAATTATTAATTAAGACGGATATCATCAAAATAATAGGTGTAGTTGGCAGAGCCATCTCCCATTGCACCTAAATCAAATATGATCACAACTCGGTCGTAAGGATTAGTTGTAGGGATGGCTGAAAAATCAAAACTCAACTCCTGCCATGCATTTCCATTAGGGATAACTACCTCCCTTTCAAAATTTTGGCCGGGGTTAGCAGAATTTTCAACTTTCAGTAACACCTTAGCACCCGCTCGAGGAGAATACACTTTCATGCGCAGTGAACGAGAAATTGCAAAGTTGATAGGGCCATCCAGCGTAAGGAAGCTACCTCCCCAAACCTGTCCTGCATTCTTTACCATTTTTGCAACTTTTGCACTGGTATTAATTCCAGCAGAAACTGGGTTATTAACTACTGTTACATTTCCACCATCAAAATCAAACCATCCATAAGTGATGGGATATTCGAAATTCAATGGAAGCTGTACAGGGAAAGTATTTGTCAACCTGATATCATCAAAGTAGAACGTATAATTAGCAGAGCCATCTCCCATTGTACCTAATTCAAAAATCAAAACGATACGATCGTAAGAGTTAGCTGTATTGATGCCTGAATAATCAAATACAAGGTCTTCCCAAGCATTTGCAATACTTGTTGTAACCTCTTTTTCATAATTCTGGCCAGCATTAGCAGAGTTCTCTACTTTCAATAACACTTTTGCACCCACACGAGGAGAATACACTTTCATGCGGAATACTTTATTTGTAGCAAAATTCATCGGAGAGCTCAATGTCAAAAAGCTACCGCCCCAAACCTGACCCGCATTCTTTACCATTTTGCCTACAGAAGCGCTGGTATTGATTCCTCCAGAAACAGGATTAGCTACGACAGTCGCATTACCGCCGTCAAAATTAAACCAAGGATACGTAGAAGGTGAAGACTCAAAATCCAATGGTAAATCCAATGGCATTGTCGCCACTAACCGGATATCATCAAACAACCAGGTGAAATTTGCTGAGCCATCTCCAGGTGTCCCATTATCGAAAATTAAAACGATACGGTTATAGTTGTTACCGGTATTAATTCCTCTATAATCAAAAGCAAGATCTTCCCACGCATTTGCGCGTGTAGTCAACACCTCTTTCTCATAGTTCTGAGCAGCATTGGCAGAATTCTCCACTTTCAATAGCACTTTTGCACCCACACGAGGAGAATAGACTTTCATTCTGAAAATCTTATTGGCAGAAAAATCGATGTTGCTGGAAAGTGTCAGGAAACTTCCACCCCAAGGCTGTCCTGCGTTTTTTACCATCTTAGCAACCTTTGCACTGGTATTGATACCATTAGATTGAGGATTAGCAATAACAGTAACTGCACCTCCATCAAAATTGAACCAGTTATAATTAATAGTAGGAGATTCAAAAGTTAAAGGCAATAAAATGGGATCAACTATTGTAACAGGTACAATTCGCTGCGTGGTAGCCGCTCCACCGCTATATGCAATTACTTTTACTTGGTAGGTGCCAGTTGCACGATAGACATAACTTACTGTTTGTCCTTCTAAGAAAGTTACAGGTACTTCAGTAGGACTTTCTCCAAAATAAACTTTGAAGTTAGTTTCGTACAATGCAGTTGCACTAACGTTTACTTTGTAATTATTTGCGGGATCTACTGTAACGGTCACATCTAAATTTTCTGGAGCGCGGAATGTTACAGTCAGTTGCTGTGTCACTTCTGACTTTTTACCGCTAACAGAATATCCAATCAATTTCACTGGATATACACCCTCTGGATAAACATGCGTTGTGTTTTTACCCGCAGCAACTTTTGTAGGCGTTGTTGCTCCATGCCCAAAATATACATCATAGTTGACAGCACCCACTCCATTAGGAGTGATTGTTACTAAACCTGTATTATCCTGAGTAATGTCGAACATTGCTGAAAGACCAGAAGGAGCTTCGCCACGATCCACAAATGAAGTATCCGTGAATTCCATCTTTGTACAACCAGCTAATAATAGCACCGCCATTAACCCGGTAATCAAAAATTTGATCTTTTTCATAGTTAACTTTTTTATTGGCAATTAGTAGCCAGAGTTTTGAGTTAAGTTGGAAATAAGAACCTCTTGTTGAGGAATCGGAAATACTTCGTGCTTATTAGCAGTAAATCCAGTGATTTTTGCAGCAGCCTGACCTGTTCTAACCAAATCAAAGAAGCGCTCACCCTCCATAGCTAACTCCAAACGACGCTCATCCAAAATGGCCTGATACAAGGTGTTTCCTGTAGATGTGATATTGTGTAAATTATCTCTGAAAGCACGCTGCCTTACCAGATTTAAATACGTTTGAGCTTTTGTTTCATTAGGAGTTGCAGAACGGTTAAAAGCCTCTGCAGCCATTAACAATACATCTGCATAACGAATAATCCGTTGGTTATTCAGGTAATTCAATTCAACCTGTCCTGAAGTTTGTCCTTTGCGTGGAAGATACTTTTGATTGTATAATCCAGTATTCTTATAAGGAGCAACTTGATAGGTAATACCAAAAGAAGGATTTGCAGTTTTATAAGCCTCTATATCTAACACAGTAACAGCTTTGCGCTGATCACCGGCACTGAAAGCATTTGCCAAATTTTGTGTAGGCAAATTGGTGCTCCAGCCAGCCGCATAAGGCATATTTGCAGAACCATTCAACCCTCTGATACCACATTGCTGCACTGCATAATTACCTTGCCCGCGTGTCACACCACCCCAGTTATAATAAGGAGAAGTGTTGGTGTATTGAATTTCAAAAATTGACTCAGGCCCATTTTCACCAGACTCCAAGAACATAGATCCAAAGTCAGTAACCAGGCTAAATGCATTTGCATTAATAACACTTTCCAAAACAGTTGCAGCTGCTTCATACTTACGTTGATACAATAACACTTTTCCTAAAAGTGCTTGTGCTGCATATTTTGTAATTCTTCCTTTTTGAACCTGAATGGCAGGAAGTGCCGTAATAGCAGCATTTAAGTCTCTCTCAATTTGTGCATATACGTTCGCTTTGGGACTACGCTGTAAGCTAGCAGACTCACTAAGCGACAAACGCTTATCGGTGAACAAAGGAACATCTCCAAAGAACTTAACAAGATGGAAATAATAATAAGCACGTAAGAAATAAATCTCACCATACAATGCATCTTTACCAGCAAAAGAAACAGTTTCTCCAGCCAGATTTTTCTCCTTGTATTGATGCAAATAATTTGTACGATTTATTCCCTCATACGCAGCCTGCCACAACTCTGTTAAGGTGCTATTAACAGGAGTATGAGTCATGTCATCAATTTGTTGTAGAGACAATACATCAGAAGCGTTTTCACCGCCACTAACAGCATTGTCAGAAGCAATATCTCCAACAGGAACAGCTTGATTTAGCCATTGCAAGGGAGTGTACGCACTGATAGCCATTGTGCGATAGTCTGATTCAGAGCGGAGATAATCTAATTCGGTGATGCGAAAATCTTCCCGTGGATTATAATCCACCCATTTTTTACAGGAAGAAAGCATAAACAGCAACAGCGTACCGAAGCCGAGCAGTTTAAAAGAATTTGTTTTCATAATTGCAATCATTTGGGTTGATTATAATTTGATGTCAATACCAACTGTATACGTGCGTGGTTGAGGATAAGACCCTCTATCTACACCTGTATCCAGAATGCCCCCAGAAATTTCAGGGTCAAATCCAGTATACTTTGTGAAGATGAAAGCATTTCGTGCCTGGGCATAAATTCGGAAAGACGAAAACCATGATTTTCCAGACATTCCTTTGAAGGTGTATCCCAATTGAATATTCTTGATCTTAATGAAAGAACCATCCTCTACATAACGATCAGAAACCCGAATATTACTATTAGCATCTACAAAAGAATAACGGGGGAAACGAGCGTCATTAGTAGAGCCCTCGCCGATCCAACGTGCTAATACACTTCTATCTTTATTAGTATAGTTTGCATTTCGCTCATAAGCACGGTACACATCATTACCCACAGAAGCATAAGTGAAGGCAGTGAAATCAAAGTGTCCCCACTCCATAGATAAGTTCCAACCCATTGTAAAATCAGGGAATGGATCTCCAATTTGTGTCATGTCTTTTGAATTGATTTCTCCATCCTTGTTCATGTCAACAAATCGAATGTCACCAGGAACCGCACCTGCTTGTCTGGGAGAAGAAGCAATTTCAGCAGCATTTTGGAATAGACCATTTGTTTTGTACCCGTAGAAGTAACCAGGCGTATAACCTTTCTCGAAAACTGTTACACTTTGAGATTGGCCGTTGAAATAGTATCCGCCCATGATCTTTGCAGTTCCATCGCTGTTTGTAGCTGTTACTTCATTCTTTGCAGTAGTGAATGTGAACGCATTGTTCAGCTTTACTTTTTTAGCAATAGTCTGGTTATATGTCAAAGTCACATCAATACCCGTACTACGCGTAGCTCCAATATTAGATGTTGGAATTGGAACAGTTCCCAAGTATAAAGATGCAGAAGGAGTAAACAACAATCCATCTACTTCTTTTTGGAAATAGTCGGCAGAGACAGAAAGAGCATTTTTAAATAAACTGATATCAACCCCTGTATTCATCTGCAATTGCTTTTCCCAACGTAATGCATCATTTGCTGCAGAACCTACAGTACTACCTGCATAGAAAATATTATTGAAGTTATATCCATTACTATTTGCAGTTGGACCATAGCTAGGACCTCCATTAACAATACCTACAAATTGAGGATCGACATTTTCATTACCAGTGGTACCATAGCTGGCTCTCAACTTTAAGTAATTAATCGTCTTAGAATTGAAAAAGCGCTCATTACTCACTACCCATCCAGCAGATCCAGAAATAAAGTTTGCAAACTTATTTTGGACACCGAATGCATAGGATCCATCTCTTCTGATTGTACCAGACAACAGATATCTGTTATCAAAGTCGTAGTTAACTCTACCAAAGTAGGAAAGGTTACGACGGAAATACTGATAATAATAACCGCTTAATGCATTTGTATTTGCAGCTGAATTATTTCCGGTTGCTGCAGTGAAGTCTGCAAATTCCCATGAATTGAAGGGAACATCCTGACGAGTAGCCCCTGCCGCATTACCAGATACTTTTGCTACTGCAAATCCTGCTACAGTTTCAAACTTGTTTTTAGACCCAATTTCAAAGTTGTAATTTGCAAAAGACTCCCATGTATAATTAAAGTTGCTCACTTTTTCATGTGCAACACTATTGTGACGACCTGCCACCGCAGAGCCATCAGCATTCATGGAGTTATCAATATTGTTTGGACCATAAAACGCAAGTGGAGTGAAACTCTTTGCATTACCATCATACTTGGTATATCCAAATCTGGAAGTGAGGTGCAAATTCTTCATGAGCGCATATTGCAACTCAAACTTCCCATACAACTTAGAGCCCGTGTTCTTATTATAAGTGTTCTCCAGTTTTGTCAATGGATTAAACACTTCTGAAAGCAATAGATTACTGAAACCATATTTACCTGGAGTACCCGCGACTGTATTAGAAACAGATACCGTAGGATCAAAATTCAATGCGCTACCTAAAATACTATTGAATGAATTTTCCTGAAT
>DDPN01000029.1 GCA_002342205.1 Chitinophagaceae bacterium UBA2467
GTGGAGGGCACGGCCTTCTTCACGTCCACCACGGCGATCACTTACCTCGCTCTTTCCGCCAACGAAGTTTGGATTCAAATCACGCTTGGCTAATACTTCACCTTTACAGATCCATACTTTAATTCCAATTTTACCGTATACGGTTTGTGCAAATACGTTTGCATAATCAATATCCATACGGAACGTATGAAGAGGAACACGACCTTGCTTGAACTCTTCGCTACGTGCAATCTCTGCTCCAGCCAAACGACCACTTAACTTAATTTTAATCCCTTCAGCTCCCATACGAAGTGCAGAGGCAATTGCCATTTTAGTAGCACGCTTGAAGTTGATACGATTTTCAATTTGACGAGCAATTGTATCTCCCACAATCATTGCATCCAATTCAGGACGACGGATCTCCAAAATGTTGATCTGAACATCTTCTTTATTGGTCAACTTTTTCAATTCCTCTTTGATGCGATCAACTTCGCCACCCCCTTTACCAATGATGATACCAGGCTTAGAAGTATGAATAGTGACAATCAGTTTACCTAATGTACGCTCAATAACAATTTTGGAAATTCCACCTTTGTTAATACGTGCATTAAGATAGGTTCTGATTTTGTGATCTTCAATCAGTTTACCGGCAAAGTCTTTTCTGTTGCCGTACCAGTTAGACTCCCATCCGCGGATGATGCCTAATCTGTTACCAATCGGATTTGCTTTCTGACCCATGTTTGGTGTAGGTTATTTTTAGTATTATTTATTTCCTTTTGAATCTACAATGACAGTTACGTGGTTACTACGTTTGCGAACACGATAGCCACGACCCTGTGGAGCAGGACGCATACGCTTGATAGTGCGCGCACCATCCACGAAAATTGTTTTAATGATCAACTGGCTTTCATCTCCACCTTCGTTCTTTTGTTTCCAATTGCTGATCGCACTTAAAACGAGCTTACGCAAAGGCACGGCTGGGTGCTTTGGGTTATGCTCTAACTGGGCCAATACATTTTCAACTTTTTGGCCACGGATCATATCCGCAAGCAAACGCATCTTACGAGGCGATGTGGGATAATTTCTCAATTTAGCTACTGCTTCCATGATTAATTATTTCTGGGATTAACCTTCTTTTTTAGAGTGTCCTTTAAATTGACGTGTAGGGGCAAATTCACCCAACTTATGTCCTACCATGAATTCGGTAACATAAACAGGGATGAACTTATTTCCATTGTGCACTGCAAAAGTGTGTCCCACAAAATCAGGAGAGATTGTAGAACGACGACTCCAGGTCTTGATCACACCCTTTTTAGACTTTCCTTCGTTCATTGCCATCACCTTGTTCTCAAGGTGAGTAGCGATATAAGGACCTTTTTTAATCGAACGAGCCATATCGGATTTATTAGATGATTATTTTTTACTTAGTTGATAGTTTACTTCCGTTCTTACGCTGGATGATCAATTTGTCGCTGGCCTTTCCAACTGTACGAGTTTTCAAACCACGTGAATACTGACCATTTCTAGAACGAGGTTGGCCTCCAGATGCCTTTCCTTCACCACCACCCATTGGGTGATCTACTGGGTTCATCGCCACACCTCTGTTGCGAGGACGAATACCTCTCCAACGGTTGCGACCTGCTTTACCCATACTCTGTAAGCTGTGATCACTATTGCTCACTACACCTACAGTAGCACAACAATCAATCAATACTTTACGAAGCTCACCACTTGGCATTTTCAATACCGCGTAACGATCTTCTTTGTTTGCAAGCTGCGCAGAAGAACCAGCACTACGTGCCAACTTTCCACCTTGACCAGGTTGCATTTCGATGTTGTGTATGTTAGTACCTAATGGCATGTTGCGCATTGGTAAAGTGTTACCTACTTCAGGAGCCACATTCACACCACTTTCAACTTTCGCACCCACTTCCAAACCTTGTGGAGCAAGGATGTAGCGCTTTTCACCATCTCCGTATACAACTAAAGCGATAAATGCAGTACGGTTTGGATCGTACTGAATAGATTCAACAGTTGCAACACCAGATTTATTTCTCTTGAAGTCGATGATACGATACTTCTTCTTGTGTCCACCACCACGATAACGCATCGTAAGGTGACCAGAAGTATTACGTCCACCTGTACGAGGCTTTGCTTCAATCAAGCTCTTCTCAGGAACATTAGTAGTAACCTCAGCATAGGAATTTCCAATTCTCCAGCGGGTTCCTGCGGTAATCGGTTTAAATTTCTTTAGTGACATGTTAGTTTACTTTTATTTCAACATTTGCGGCTGTTGAAGCCATTCGTTTTTACAATTAAATAGTTGAATACAGATCAATTGTTTCGCCTTCGGCAACGGTTACAAATGCTTTTTTGTAAGCAGGCTTACGACCAGCAATAAATCCACTCTTGGTGAAACGAGTTTTGTTTTTACCAGGCACTACAGATGTGTTCACATTTGTTACAGTGACTCCATAAAAACTCTCTACTGCTTTTTTGATCTCAAGCTTGTTTGCCTTACGCGCTACTTTAAAAGCAAAGCGACGTAATTTCTCCTGCTGGGCATTAGCCTTTTCAGTTAGGATGGGCTTAATCAATACTTCTGAAAGTTTCATTTCGCTTGTTTTTTTCAATTAGTTATGCTTCGCTACCTTCTTCCTCAGCAAATATTTTAGCAGCGCTTTCCGTTAATACCAGCACTTCAGAATTAACGATGTCGTACGTGTTGATATCACTTAGTAAAACACCCATCACAGAGGGAGCATTACGTAAAGACAATTCAACATTATCGTTATAGTCAGGAGTGATAAAGAGTGCTTTCTTGTCAGCCACCTTAAGATTACCAAGGATTTCCATGAACTGCTTAGTCTTTGGCTTTTCCATTGTGATATCTTCTACAACTACAATTGCATTGTCTTTTGCCTTGTAGCTTAATGCAGAAATCTTAGCCAAATCCTTCACCTTTCTGTTCACCTTAATAGAGTAGCTATGAGGCTTAGGTCCAAAGATGGTACCACCGCCTTTGTAAAGAGGGTTACGGATATTACCCTTACGAGCACCACCCGTACCTTTTTGCTTATGCAATTTGCGGCTAGCTCCTTTTACTTCTGCACGTGTTTTTACTTTGTGCGTACCCTGGCGCTGTGCAGCTAAATACTGCTTAACAGCTAAATAGATCACGTGATTATTTGGCTCAGCACCAAAAATCTCTTCGGGTAATTCTACTGAGCGACCTGTGGTAGCTCCTTTTGTATTTAAAACGTCAAGTTTCATTTTCATTTCAGTTTTTCAGTTGTGAATGCTGCACTCATTTTTGAATCAGTACAATGGAACCATTGTGACCTGGCACAGATCCACTCACTAGGATATAATTCTTTTCTGCAAAGATTTTAACCACTTTAAGGCCTTTCATCTTTACTCGATCATTACCCATACGACCAGCCATACGCATACCTTTCATTACACGGCTGGCATCAGAAGAGTTACCGAGTGATCCGGGTGCACGCTGACGATCGTGCTGACCGTGTGATTGCTCACCTACCCCGCTAAATCCATGACGCTTTACAACACCCTGGAAACCTTTACCCTTAGTAGTACCAACTACTTCGATTGTCTCTCCTTCAGAGAAAATATCGACAGTAATTGTTTCACCGAGATTTTTCTCGATAGAGTAATTACGGAATTCCTTAGAGAATTGCTTAGGAGAAGTTTGTGATTTGGAGAAATGGTTGACTTCGGCTTTTGTAGCACGCTTTTCTTTCTTGTCACCATAAGAGAGCTGAAGTGCGCTGTAGCCATCAGACTCCTTTGTTTTTACTTGTGTAACCACACAAGGACCCGCCTCGATGATCGTACAGGCGGTCTGCTTTCCAGAGGGATCGAATACACTGGTCATTCCGACCTTTTTCCCAATAATACCTTTCATGTTCTTCGGTTTTGTGCCTACAAGGTTATTGGGACAATCTGAACACGATCGTTCAGACTTCAATCCCCGTTTGCCACCGACCTTTTCCTTTCTGGGGAAGTACCGGCAGTAAACAAACCCTGAATGGCTTGTTTTATGTTTAAAAGCCAGCGCTCTTTTTTTGCCACTTGTTTAGAGTGTCAATTGAGAGATGGCGATTGTTTCAAAAATTCAATTATAAGAACTATGGGAGTTGCGAATTCCCTTACGCAAATTTTCAAAGCAACTACGCTTTGATCTCTACTTCAACACCACTGGGCAAATCTAATTTGCTCAATGCATCAACTGTGCGGCTAGTGGATGTATAAATATCCAATAAGCGCTTATGTGTCGCTAACTGAAATTGCTCACGACTCTTCTTGTTAACGTGAGGTGAACGTAGTACAGTAAAAATTTTTGTACGCGTTGGAAGAGGAATAGGTCCTGTTACAACCGCGCCAGTACTACGTACGGTTTTTACGATCTTATCAGCAGACTTGTCTACCAAGTTGTGATCGTAAGATTGCAATTTTATTCTGATTCGCTGCGACATGTGTGATTTTCCCTTTTTCTTTAGGGGATGCAAAGGTAAGTGAGAACTCCGTACCAACCAAATAGTTATCACGCAATTTTTAGCCCCATTTAAAATAATTCTCCCATTACGGCGACTGCGGCTTAATGGCCTGTTTTTCAGGAGATTGTATTTTCTAAAGCAAGGCAGACTCTGGTCGAAGCCCTCAGCACAACGGCGCCCGGAAGAACGGCGAGTGAGCCGTTAAAAGCCGGCGCTGTTTGAGGCCGACCGCCACAGGCGGGAGGCCGAGTTTGACGGCTTTAGGCGAACGATGTCGTTCTTTAGCCGTTGTGGTGCAGGCGAGACCGGAACTGCATTGCTTTGGGAGAGAAGTTCACCTAAAAAAAAGACCGCTTCAGGTGAAGCGGCCTTTGCGTATTAATTGGAAAGAAATTATGATGTTGCTTTTCCTTTCACTTTGGCAATTACTTCCTCAGCGATGTTATTTGGCGCTGGAGAATAATGAGAAAATTCCATAGTAGAAGAAGCACGTCCAGATGAAAGTGAACGAAGCTGTGTAACATAACCAAACATCTCGCTCAATGGAACTTTTGCCTTGATAACTTGTGCACCAGCACGGCTATCCATCCCTTCCATCATTCCACGACGACGGTTCAAGTCTCCTGTTACATCACCCATGTATTGATCAGGTGTAACTACCTCAACCTTCATGATTGGCTCGAGTAATACAGGTTTTGCTTTGCGAGCTGCTTCACGGAATCCTTGCTTTGCACAAAGTTCAAATGACATTGAATCAGAGTCAACAGCGTGGAAGCTACCATCAAATACACGAATCTTCAAATTAGCAACAGGATAGCTAGCCAACACACCTGTAGTCATTGCTTGTTCAAATCCTTTTTGAATAGCAGGAACAAATTCACGAGGGATAGATCCTCCAAAAATGTCATTGACAAATTGGTAGTTTTTATCAGGATTTTCCGCTTGCCATTCTTGGTCAACAGGACCCATATTGAAGACAATGTCAGCGAACTTACCACGACCACCCGTTTGCTTTTTGAGTGTCTCTCTGTGTTCAATCGTAGCTGTAAATGCCTCTTTGTACGCTACCTGAGGTGCACCCTGATTTACTTCTACTTTGAATTCACGACGCATACGATCGATGATGATCTCCAAGTGTAACTCACCCATTCCGCGAAGAATAGTCTGTCCAGTTTCCTCATCAGTATTTACACGAAGTGTAGGATCTTCTTCAACAAGCTTGGCGATTGCCATACCCATTTTATCAACGTCTGCCTGCGTTTTAGGCTCTACTGCAATGGCGATTACAGGCTCAGGGATGAACATGTTTTCCAATGTGATTGGATGATCTTCATCACAAAGTGTATCTCCGGTTTTGATTTCTTTAAATCCGACAGCTGCTCCGATATCACCGGCTTCAATAAAGTCGATAGGATTTTGCTTGTTAGCAAACATTTTCATGATACGGCTGATACGCTCTTTTTTACCGCTACGAACGTTAAGCACATATGATCCAGCATCCAAACGACCAGAATAAGCACGGAAGAACGCCAAACGCCCTACAAATGGATCGGTCATGATCTTAAAGGCAAGGGCAGCAAAAGGTTCTTTAGGATCTGCTTTACGCACTAACTCCTCTCCTGTATCAGGATGTGTTCCTTTCGTATCAGGAATATCAATTGGCGAAGGCAGGTAACGACAAACCGCATCTAGAGCAGTTTGTACTCCTTTATTTTTGAAAGAAGAACCACACATCATCGGAACGATCGACAAATCGATAGTTGCCTTACGAATTGCTTCATGAATCTCAGCTTCAGAAATGCTATTAGGATCTTCGAAGAACTTCTCCATCAAAGTATCATCATACTCTGCAACAGCTTCAACCAAGTTCGCTCTCCACTCCTGCGCTTCTTGCAACATATCAGCAGGAACATCAATTTCGTCAAAAGTCATTCCTTCAGTCTCAGCGTGCCAGATGATTCCTTTCATTTTAATCAAATCCACAACCCCTTTGAAATTATCCTCTGCACCAATTGGCAACTGAAGAGGCACTGCTTTTGATCCAAGCATTTCACGCACCTGCTTAACAACATTCAAAAAGTCAGCACCAGCACGGTCCATTTTATTAACGAAGCCGATACGAGGGACGCCATAGCGATTAGCTTGACGCCAAACGGTTTCAGATTGAGGCTCTACTCCGTCTACAGCAGAGAAAAGTGCGATCAATCCATCCAATACACGCATTGAACGCTCCACCTCTACTGTGAAGTCAACGTGACCGGGCGTATCAATAATGTTGAAATAGTAAGGCTTTGTTTCAGGAGTGTTTTTACCCTTATCAGTAGGGAAATTCCATTTACAGCTAACCGCTGCAGAAGTAATGGTAATACCTCTTTCTTTTTCCTGCTCCATCCAGTCGGTAGTAGCTGCACCCTCGTGCACCTCACCAATACGGTGGATCATCCCTGTATAACGGAGTATACGCTCCGTAGTAGTGGTTTTACCCGCATCAATGTGCGCAGCAATACCGAAATTCCGTTGAAACTTTAAGTCTGCCATGGTCGGTTAGATAAATTTGAGGCCGCAAAGGTAAGGGAATTGCATAAAAAAACCCCGCTTTGAGGCGGGGTCATAATTCGATACTTTTTGAAGCTATTATTTTTTCTTTCCGAGTGGTGCGGCTATACCAATTGCATGTTGAAAGTGGTAGTTAGCCGTCTCTGTCGTAACAGGTACACGGTAAGTAGAGGTTACGAATACATTGGCATCCTCAAAGATGTTCAATTTTAGACCTAATCCTGCAGGGAGGTAGGCGCCATAATGCACTCCATATTTGTGACCACCCACGCCCAGCATAAGGTAGGGTTGCACGTAGTATTCGTCAGTTGTCATCATCAAGTTGAGTGTGGCTGAAAAATCAACCAGCATACTACTCTTGGTAATGTTACGACCTGGCATAGGATAGCGCATGCCACTCAACCCTAGTGAAGCGGCATAACTCATGCGAGGCTGCATCTGCTTGAAATAGTTTACTGCTAATCCAGCACTCATTTCTCCTACTCGGGAGAAAGACTTTTCACTCACCACAGTATTAAGAGAGGTGGTACGGATACGAGCTGCAGTAGCAAAATCGTTTAAGAAAAAGCTGACACCAAATGATTTAGGTAGACCCTTTGCATCCTGTGCAAAAGTTGATGTTGCAAAAAGAAAGGTGCCAGTTATGGCTAAAAGAAGATATTTCTTCATAAGTCGATAGTTTGGTTTTATCCGGAGCAAAAATAACGGGTAAGTTCAACATCCTAAAATAAAAAAAATCCCCCAATTCGTGGTACCTTTTCCACCATTTGAGCCAAAACGCATGAAATCGCCCTCTTTTTGCCTCCTTTTTTTTCTTTTTTTCACACATACTGATAGCCATGGTCAGCTCGCTGAGCAGCGAAAGTATCCCAAAAGAGTATCCTCAGTAGCCGCCCATCAAAAAGAGATACAACGTTCATCAGCGTTGAATATGGTCGATCCTCAAACACTGATTCCGGGACTGATTTATGATTTGCGTTACGCCACCGAGCAAAATTTTACTGGAAAAAGAATGTATCCAAAAGGGACCCGATCCAGTTTCTTACGTGTGGCCGCAGCAAAGGCATTGGAAAAAGCAGCAGATAGTTTACGACAATATGGACTTGGAATAAAAATTTTTGATGCCTACAGACCCTTTCGAGTTACCCTGCGGTTCTGGAAATTAATTAAAGATGAACGTTACGTCGCGAATCCTTCTAAAGGAAGCGGGCATAATAGAGGAATTGCAGTAGACCTAACCTTGTACGATTTAAAATCTGGCGCTGAATTAAATATGGGCACTGGATTTGACAATTTCTCAGACACAGCACACCATAGCTTTGAAAATCTACCTGCACCAATAGCAAGGAATAGATATTTACTAAAAAGTATAATGACGCAAGCTGGATTTAATGCACTAGAAACAGAGTGGTGGCATTATGCCCTACCCAACCCCTCTGCCTATTCAATTCTTGACATCCCTTTTAAAAAATTGGATGTAAAATCTATCAATCAGTAACGCGAGGTATTTGCTGCTCCAATAGCAGCAAGTCTGCTAAAACTATTGCCGTTACGGCTTCAACTACAACAGGAACACGAAGCGCAATGCACAAATCATGTCTGCCGTGAATCGTAAATGTTTCTACTTTGCCGGAATCAATATTTAAGCTTTCTTGTTGTTTTGGCGTAGAAGAAGTAGGCTTGATAGCTACTCGGAATATCAACTCATTCCCATTGGATAAACCTCCACTCACACCACCCGCATGATTTGTAGCCGTGCGACCCTGATTGGATACAATAGAATCATTATGTTCACTACCGTACATTTTTGCTGCAGCAAATCCTGCTCCAAATTCGATTCCTTTCACGGCAGGAATAGAAAAAACAGCATGCGCAATTAATGATTCGACTGAATCAAAAAAAGGCTCCCCCAAACCAATGGGAATGTTATTGACTTTGCATTCAACCAATCCTCCCATGCTATCTTGATTAGATAAGGCTTTTTCCATTCCTTTTTNNCTATGATGCTCTCTCCACCTACCTCGATAAGATTTGCATGGATAGACAAATTCGTTGCAACGGCTTTTGCCACAACACCGGCTGCTACTAAAGCAACAGTCAACCTACCACTAAAATGTCCGCCTCCTCTGTAATCTTCAAATCCTCCAAACTTTTTAGAGGCTACAAAATCTGCATGACCAGGACGAGGTATTTTTCGTTGTGCTTCGTAATCGGAACTTCTTGTATTCTTATTTTCAAATTCAATTAAGATAGGGGCACCTGTTGTTTTATTATTAAAAACGCCCGATTTAAAAATTGGAATATCCTCCTCAACTCGAGGTGTGCTACCTGGCTGTTGTCCTCCTCTTCTTCTTGCTAAATCTGCTGCAAATTGCTCTGGAACCAATGAAATACCAGCTGGACATCCGTCAATCAATACGCCCACAACTGAACCATGCGATTCACCAAAAATTTGCACACGAAATATTCTACCAAAAGCATTCAAGGTGATATCAATTTAGTTTGTCAAAGATACAGATGCATGGAGTTCTGCTAAATCTTTAAAAAAATCGGGATATGATTTTCGCACGGAGTCTGCCTGCTCTATTCTAATCCCTTCGGTTGAACGAAGAGCTGCAACTGCAAGTGCCATGGCAATACGATGATCATCATGTGCCTTCACAGTACCCCCCTTGATAGCAGACCCTCCTTGTATAACCAAACTACCTGCATCTTCACGAATAAAGACACCCAATTTTGAAAATTCTTCAATTAACGTTATTGCTCTATTACTTTCTTTAAACTGTAATCGTTCGGCTCCAGAAATCCGTGACTCTCCTTGGCAAAAAGATGCCAAGGCAATCAATGGAGGAAATAAATCGGGAGAATCAGTAGCATCAAACGTAAAGGCATGCAATGGGGCGGACTGAACAAAGATTGAATCGTCATTAAATTTCAGATTAGCGCCTGCTTGCTGCAATACATCTACTATTTTTTTATCCGCCTGTAATGATTGCTGACTCAACCCTTTTATTTGAACACGTCCAGTTAATGCACCTGCTACTAACAAAAAAGCTGCTCCACTCCAGTCACCCTCAATTTTAAAATTTCTCTTGGTAAGAAGGCTGCTCGCTGGAATGGACTCTTGTGTAAAACGGTATGTTGAATAATCGATTTGAACAGGTGTACGTAATCCAAATTTTTGCATGATCGCTAATGTGAGATCAACATAGGGTTTACTAACGAGTTGGTCAACTGTAATTGTAACATTACTGATTCCAGATGCGCTATAAGCCATGAGCAACCCTGACAAATACTGAGAGCTCATTGAGCCATCCACCATAATATCTCTTGGAGTCAATGGACCCTTTACCTGTAATGGAAGAAATCCATTTTCTGTAATGACTTGTGCGTTTAATTGAGGAAAGACCTTAGAAAAAAAGTGCTGCGGGCGTTGAAGTAAACTGCCACTACCGGTGATAGTTACTGGATAGGAAGTTAGTGCAGCAATCGAAGTGAAAAGTCGACAACTAAGTCCTGATTCCCCGCATTCTAACACTAACGGTTCATTAACACAAAGTCCTTTGCTTATAATTTTAATAGCCCCTCCTTCCATTTTTTGGACAGTTGCCCCTAATTGCTGAATTATAGCAAGCGCAATAAGGTCATCTTGCGAATTACCTGGTGTCTCTAAAATTGTTTCGCCACCAGCAAGCAATGCAACTGCACATGCTCGTTGCATCACACTTTTTGACCGTGGAGCAAGAACAGCGCCTTGCAAACTTGAAGAGCGAAGAGTAGCAATCAAAGTTTCGCGTTTAATAGCTTTTCCAATTTTTTAAATGTCATTTCCTTTTGAATCGCACGTCCGATCTGATCAACCAAAATATAGTTCAATCGGTCTCCCTTTTTCTTCTTATCCATACGCATGGTAGCAATCAGTTTCTTCCAGTTGACCGACGCTTGCGTAGGCAATCCGTATGATTGTAATAAGCATTGTAAACGATCAAAATATTTAAAGGATTGAACTACTGTAGAGATTTTGGCTGCAACTATCATTCCTAAAGAAATAGCCTGTCCATGCGAAAGCTCATATTTCATTTCGAG
>DDPN01000120.1:0-3682 GCA_002342205.1 Chitinophagaceae bacterium UBA2467
TTTTTAAAATGCTTTTCTACCAAATAACGCTCGTGTTCACTTTGTAAATCCATTCCCCAACCTGTGATCTCGTACTGAAATTTCTTTTTCTTGTTGTAATTACTCTCGCGCAAAATATCGATAGCCTCTGTATATGTGATGCGCTCAAATTGATTGTCCACTACAAAACGAAGTTTTTCCAGCAAACTCATTTCGCTTCGCTTGTCTTGAGGCAATTGTTTTTCTTCTTCTGCTAATCGCTGATCCAAAAACTGAAGGTCTTCGGCATTGTTGTCCATCGCATAACGAATAATGTATTTGATGAACTCCTCTGCCAAATTCATATTGTCTTCCAAATCATAAAACGCCATCTCCGGTTCAATCATCCAAAATTCTGCAAGATGTCGGGCTGTATTACTGTTTTCTGCTCTGAATGTAGGGCCGAATGTATAGATCTCTCCAAAAGCAGTGGCACCTAACTCACCCTCGAGTTGTCCACTCACCGTCAAATTGGTAGAGCGACCAAAAAAGTCTTTTTTATAATCAATCTCTCCAGATTCTGTGCGCGGTGCAGAACCATCGAGTGGGAGCGTCGTTACACGAAACATTTCTCCAGCGCCTTCCGCATCACTGGCAGTAACAATAGGCGTGTGTAAATAAATAAAACCTTTCTCATTAAAAAACTGGTGAACCGCATATGCTAACGCATGTCGAACACGAAACACGGCACCAAATGTGTTGGTTCTAAAACGCAGGTGTGCTTTTTCGCGCAAAAACTCCAGTGAGTGTTTTTTGGGCTGTAAAGGATATTTTTCTGCATCGGAATCGCCTAATATATCAATGGTGTGTGCCTTTAAGTCCATTTTTTGTCCCTTTCCTAATGAAGGCTCAACCACACCGCTAACACGCAGTGAAGCAGAAGTGGTGATTCGCTTTAATAGTTCTTCGGGAAACTTTCCCAACTCTACCACTACCTGTAAATTATTATTGGTGCTACCATCGTTCAATGCGATAAACTGATTATTACGAAATGTTCTAACCCATCCCATTACGGTTACCTGCTGTCCGGCAGGATCTTGGGCTAGTAGTTGCTTGATTTTGATTCGTTGATTGAACATGCACCTTTGCTTTGGCTAGCAAAGGTAAGCCCGGAAGGAAGTGCAGGTACTAGTTATAGGTCGAAAAAATTTTTATCAAATCTGAAATTTCCTGTAGGTTTGTGGTAACAAAAGGCCGTTTCGGCCACCTTTTCCAAGATTCATATTAATCGTTAATCATCTTTTTGAACGAATCGTTCGTTCACTTTCCCCGGAAAAATTTCAATACTAAAAAAACAAGAATGGCAGTTTCTAACGAAGACAACAAACCGAAAAGAAGAGGCAGACCCCGTAAAGAAGAAAAAACAGAAGAACAAAGCGTAGCAAACGTACCAGCCCCCACTAAAAAAGAGGAGGAGTTGCGCCCGGTCCCAAATACGGCAACTACAACGAGTAAAACGGAAGCACTCGCGCAGTCTATTCTTCAAAATACACCGGAGCCTGGCGCTACCGAGGCCCCTCAACAGCGTTTTCAACCGCAGAAAAGAGAACCGATATTTACTGTTGAATTTGATGGGATGATTATGGGTGAGGGTGTGTTGGAAATGATGCCAGATGGCTATGGATTCCTGCGCTCTTCTGACTACAACTATCTCTCATCACCCGATGACGTATACGTTTCCCCTTCTCAAATCAAAACATTCGGCTTAAAAAGTGGAGACACAGTTATAGGGCCCGTTCGTCCCCCTCGTGAGGGAGAAAAATATTTCGCACTAATTAAAGTGGATTTACTCAATGGAAGAAATCCGGACGATGTGAGAGACCGAGTTCCCTTTGATTACCTGACTCCCTTATTTCCATTTGAAAAATTAAATCTCTTTACCACACCATCAGATTATTCTACCCGTATCATGGATCTTTTCACGCCAATTGGTAAAGGACAGCGTGGATTAATTGTTGCGCAGCCAAAAACGGGTAAAACGATGTTACTTAAAGCAGTTGCTAATGCAATTGCAGCCAATCATCCAGAATGTTATTTGATGGTAGTGTTGGTCGATGAAAGACCAGAAGAGGTAACAGATATGGAAAGAAGCGTTCGTGCCGAAGTGATTGCCTCCACGTTTGATGAGCCTGCAGAGAAGCACGTAAAAGTTTCTACCATGGCACTCAATAAAGCAAAACGTTTAGTTGAGTGTGGTCACGACGTGGTTATTCTATTAGATTCTATCACACGTTTAGCGCGTGCGCATAATACAGTTGCTCCTGCATCAGGAAAAGTGTTGTCCGGTGGTGTGGAAGCGAATGCCATGCAAAAACCAAAACAGTTTTTTGGTGCGGCCCGTAAAATTGAAAATGGGGGATCGCTTACCATTATTGCAACAGCGCTGGTAGACACAGGTAGTAAAATGGATGAGGTGATCTTTGAAGAATTCAAAGGAACCGGAAACATGGAGTTACAGTTAGATCGTAAGTTGTCTAACAAACGTATTTATCCAGCCATCGACCTAACTTCTTCTTCTACACGCCGCGACGACCTATTATTAGATCCAGCTGTTTTACAACGGATGAATCTACTTCGCGTGTTCTTGACTGATATGAATACAGAAGAAGCCATGCGTGAATTACAAAATCGAATGAAGGGGACAAAGAGCAATGAAGAATTTTTGGCCTCGATGAATAAATAACTAACAGGGGACTACGGTCCCCTTTTTTGTATGCCAGCCGAACGAATCGATATCACCCGCTTTTTAGCACTGGCGTCTTCTTATCCCATATTGGATGTAAGAAGTCCGGGTGAATTTGCACATGCACATATTCCGGGCGCACATTCCTTTCCTTTATTTACCGATGAAGAAAGAAAAATTGTAGGCACAACCTATAAACAAAAAAGTCGGGAAGAAGCAATCAAAATCGGATTGGATTTTTTTGGACCCACATTGAAGCGGCGAATTGTAGACGCAGAACAAATAACCGCTGGCGGAAAAACTGTGCTGGTACATTGCTGGCGAGGTGGAATGCGCAGTGCTGCCATTTCGTGGTTGCTGGATCTTTATGGTTTTAAGGTGTACACACTCGCTGGTGGATATAAAGCGTACCGAAATTGGGTGTTGGAGCAGTTCAAAAAAACGTATCCAATTATTTTAGTGGGCGGCTATACCGGCTCTGGAAAAACAGAGTTGTTGCAAGCCATGCACGAAGCAGGCGAAGCGGTAATTGATTTGGAACAGTTAGCCTCTCACAAAGGATCTGCATTTGGAAACATTGGACAGCCCGCACAGCCCGGTCAAGAACAATTTGAAAACAATTTAGCCGCCGCACTAACGCATACAGCTACTTCCGAAAATAATCACAAGCCTCTCTGGCTCGAAGATGAATCACAACGAATTGGAAGTATCAATTTGCCGAATGATCTATGGAGCACCATGCGACGCTCTCCTGTTTATTTTTTAGATATCCCCTTTGAAGAGCGCCTGGGCCACATTGTAGAAGAGTATAGCAAATTGGATAAGACTGCACTACTTGATGCGATCGGTCGTATCACTAAAAAACTAGGTCACCTGCAGGCAAGTCAAGCAATCGATTTTATAAAAGAAGATAATTATCAAGCAGGTTTTGAAATATTGCTCCGCTATTATGATAAGCTATATGCCAAGTCACTTCAAAAT
>DDPN01000120.1:3737-6475 GCA_002342205.1 Chitinophagaceae bacterium UBA2467
CATGTCCGCTGAAGAAATAAAACTCACGTCCTTTTCACACGGTGCAGGTTGCGGTTGTAAAATCGCACCAAAAGTTTTAGAAGAGATTCTACACAGCAATCTCTCCCTTCCAGATAATAAAAATTTATTAGTAGGAAATCATAGCAATGACGATGCAGCTGTCTATGATTTAGGAAATGGAATGGCGCTCATTTCTACAACCGACTTTTTTACGCCCATCGTTAATGATCCTCATTTATTTGGAAGAGTCGCCGCAGCCAATGCCATAAGCGACGTGTATGCAATGGGAGGAAAGCCCCTGCTTGCCATTGCGATTTTGGGTTGGCCTGTCGAAAAACTATCTGCCACAATTGCTCAACAAGTAATAGAAGGCGGAAGAACAATTTGTGCGGAAGCCGGAATTCCATTGGCAGGTGGACATAGCATTGACTCGCCGGAACCTATTTTCGGTTTAGCAGTAAGCGGCATTGTTCCCATTTCTCAACTAAAGAAAAATAATACCGCGCAAGAAGGTGATGTATTATTATTAACTAAACCATTGGGGGTTGGCATTTTGTCTACGGCCGAAAAAAGAGGATTACTTCAACCCGAACATCGTACGGTTTTAGAAAAACAACTAACCTCACTCAATTCGATTGGTGAAAAACTAGGAGCGATAAGTGGAGTGCATTCAATGACAGATGTAACTGGTTTTGGATTGATGGGACACACGTTAGAAATGGCAACAGGAAGTGGACTAAGTGCACAAATCAACTATGGAAAAGTTCCATTAATGGAGGGAGCGCGTGATTACATTGCGCAACGCATTACTCCTGATGCGACACCAAGAAACTGGAACAGCTACAGCAGCAAGGTCAAATTTGAAAAAGGCGTGAACGTGATGGAAGCTTTTACAGTATTACCAGATCCTCAAACCAATGGGGGTTTACTAATCAGTGTAAGCGAAGCGGCCTTGCAAGAAGTTCAAGCACTTTTTAGTGCAAATGGTCTTGCAGTTTGTTGTGAGCCTATAGGAAAAATGATAGCAGCGGGCGAACACCCATTAACCGTGTTGTAAAACTAAAACACCAGATTTTCTTTATTCTTGATTTGTTCAATCGGCAATTCAGCAACTAGCTGAACCGGAGGTATACTTCGAATAACTTGAATCGTTTGCTGGATCGACGCATCACTCACCTCATCCTCTTTCATCAACCATAAAAAATCAAGGTGTTTGAATTCGGGTAACAAGAATTCACCATCAAATTTGTTAGAGTAGATGTAGTGCTCTAAAGAACCCGTTGGTTCACGATACTCATACACCGAAAACAAATATTGTCTTTTTTTATAAATACGCTTGATCTCTAATTCATTGATACGAAAATCCAGACCAATTGAATTATTCAGGTGCCAACAAAACTGATACCCGCGAATGGGGGCTACAATACCCAACAAACGAGTGCCTTCAAAAAAAGCCTCCGTTATAAGAGAGTTATCAAGAACTAGTTTATTGACGCGGTCTGCCATACATTAACAAACCTAAGTTACAACGGAACCGAATTAAAATTGAATTTCAACCTTGAATTGCTCCGTTCCTCGCTGATAAATCACAGTAGCCTTGTCTCCTTTTTTAAATTTACCCAGCGTCTGCATATACGATTCCATGGAGTTTACTTTATAATCTCCAATTTGTAATACAATGTCCCCCGCCTTCAGTCCCGCCTTTTGAGCAGGCCTGCCCTCACTTACTCCATCTGCACGAACACCGTTGCCACTATAGGTATAATCAGGCATAATTCCCATTGAAACACTAAAGCGAGCTGTTGTAGTGGTTTGTGCTTCGCGTGTTTTTAAAAAAGCCAACCGACCCTGTGCATTGGCTCCCTCAATTACATTTTTAGCATGTTGCAAAATATTGACCATGCCTTTATAATTGATACGATCTGCATCGTCAGACGGCTTGTGATAATCGGTGTGTAATCCGGTAAAATAAAATAGAACAGGAATGTCTTTTCTGTAAAACGATGTGTGATCGCTGGGACCCGAACCGCTAGAATCAATTTTGATTTGCAAATTGCCTGCGCTACGCAGATTGTTCTGCGCATTTACTAAAGAGGCCCAAGCAGGTGAAGTGCCGTATCCACCAACTGTAATTGTTTTAGCACTGTCATTTAATCGTCCCACCATATCCATATTGATCATGTAATTGATACTCTTCAAATCGATGGTTGGGTGATCTGTAAAATATTTGGAGCCATATAAACCTAACTCCTCTCCAGAAAAAGCAATGAATAAATAATTAGTAGCAGCGCCTTTTGTTTTTTTGAGTGTGCGCGCCAGTTCAATTAGTGTAGCGGTTCCGCTTGCATTATCATCAGCACCATTGTGAATAGCGGGTTCCTTTTTTTCATAGCGAGAATTTCCGTCTTCGCCGTATCCCAAATGATCAAAATGCGCTCCCACCACTACCGTTGTGGCAGCTTTATTATCTATATAGCCGATCACATTATACCCATTACGGAGTTTTTCTCCTATTTGTATAGTTGCATTAAAACTTAACTCTCCTTCATCCTCTGCAGCACTAACTCCGTCGAGTGGTTTTTTTGTAAAATAGATAACCGGAATCTCTAAAACAGGTGAACGATCTTTTCCGTTAAAACTAAGTTTATCATCTTGCTTGCCCGAATTATACCATAATACTGCGGTTGCACCTTTTGTTTTTGCGTTTTTACTGAATTCATAAATGTAACCGGGCAAAT
>DDPN01000118.1 GCA_002342205.1 Chitinophagaceae bacterium UBA2467
TATTTAAAATTTTCTTCTTTTTATTTTTTGGCGGCTTGGCCTTTGTGATATTGATTGCGCTGGTTGCAATATTATTTGCCGGTGTAGTATCATGGCCGTTACAACACTATATCTGGAGCTCGGATTATCAACAAGGTTTAGCATGGACAACTGTTGGGTTATTCTTGTTGGTTCCGGTTGTGGGTTTTATTGTATGGATGATTCGCCGATTGATTAATACAAAAGCTGGACACGCTTACTTAGCATGGACTTTTGGAACGCTGTGGGTATTGGGATGGATATCGGCTACTTTATTTGTTTCCAGCATCACAAAAGATTTTAGTTACCAAGAAAAAATTATAGATACAGTTTCTCTACCCGTTGCTCCTGCTCAAAAAATGGTAGTAAGCGTTTTAGAACCCGAACTGGAATATAGTGGTAGTTATAGCTGGATTAATGGTGATCCAAAGGGATGGGATATCACGAGCGATACACTCAAGCTTTCCAATGTAATTATTAAAATAGAACCGAGCAACGACAGTACATATCAGGTTCAGCTAGTTCGCTATGCAAACGGTCGCACAGAAGAAGAGGCCGCAAAGCGAGCTTCTGCTATCGACTATCATCTTTTCGGAGATGCGGTCATTGCTAATGGCTCGGCGATTACTAAAAATAAACACGGAGATACCCTCGAACATACTATTAAAAATCTTTCTCATTTACAATTGAACCTTGGGAGCGGCTATTCTATTCCCGCGTCTTCAAAATACAGGGCTCAGCGCATTAGGGTTATCATTAAAGTGCCCGTGGGTGGTCGCATCTCCTTTGATGAATCGGTAAGAGAAAAGTTGAGTAACGTAGAGCTTTTGGTCCGCCGTAAACACAACAATAAGTTCGATATTGAATGGACGGATACCAATATTCGCTATCGCTCAAACATTGAGTACACGATGGGGGCAGACGGCCTACTAAAAACCGAAGATGGCACCTCGGTTTTTATTGAAGAAGTAATCAGTGAAGAGTCAAAAGAATTATCGGTTCCACCTCCACCCCCTCCGGTAATTAAGGAAAGGGCGTCACTGAGTCCCCATCATATTCCGGCTCACAAAAAGTTACAGGGTTGGGGCCCATCTCCTCTTCGTCTTCTTTTGGGATAGCCACCGAACCGCGTACATTTGTGTTCTTAAAAAATAGAAATGTCGGTTAAGAACACACCCTTTTATCAGCAACATATTGCATTGGGAGCTAAAATGGCTCCCTTTGCTGGTTATAATATGCCCATCTCCTATTCTGGCATTAACGACGAACATCTAACCGTACGTAAAACAGCGGGCGTTTTTGATGTAAGTCATATGGGTGAGTTTATATTGAAAGGACCCGATGCACTGGATTTGATTCAGCGCGTTACAAGCAATGACGCTTCTAAGTTGGTGAAAGGAAAGGTGCAGTACAGTTGTATTCCAAACGATAAGGGTGGAATTGTTGATGATTTGCTGGTGTATTGCGTAGAAGATAATAATGTTTACATGCTGGTGGTGAATGCGTCTAATATTGAAAAAGATTGGAATTGGATTCAAGAGCAAAATACAAAAGGAGTGGAGATGCACAACATCTCCGATAAAACCTGTTTGCTAGCTGTGCAAGGCCCACAAGCTACACGCATTCTTCAGCCGTTGACAGAAATGGATCTTTTAAATCTGGCTTATTACACTTTTGTAAAAGGAACATTTGCCGGAGTAGAAAATGTATTGATCAGTGCAACGGGTTATACGGGTGCGGGCGGAGTCGAGATTTATTTTGAAGACGTAAATGATAATGCATCAAAAATTTGGAATGCCATTTTTGATTTGGGTACCTCACAGG
Organism: Chitinophagaceae bacterium UBA2467; assembly: GCA_002342205.1. Taxonomy (GTDB): domain Bacteria; phylum Bacteroidota; class Bacteroidia; order Chitinophagales; family Chitinophagaceae; genus JJ008. The sequence continues at coordinate 1,843 of DDPN01000118.1, forward strand.
GATTAAAACCAATTGGGTTGGGTGCACGAGATACGTTACGATTGGAAATGGGTTTTTGTCTCTATGGAAATGACATTGATGACACTACATCACCGCTGGAAGCCGGATTGGGTTGGATTACAAAGTTTACTAAGGCATTTACAAATTCAACTGCCTTGTCGCAGCAAAAGGCAGAGGGTGTAAAGAGAAAATTAGTTGGATTGGAAATGATTGACAAGGGAATTCCGCGTCATGGATATGAAATTAAAAACGAAGGTGGCGTTGTGATTGGTGTGGTTACATCGGGCACACAATCTCCTAGCTTAGGAAAGGCAATCGGGATGGGATATGTTGCAACCGAGTTGGCCACTGTAGATTCAACCATTTATATTCAGGTGCGTGACAAGCAGCTGAAAGCAAAAGTTGTTAAAGTACCTTTTAATTAATCATGCCCACTATTCATCTTACAACATTTATTGCAGCACCCGCTTCGGTTGTGTTTGATTTGAGTAGGCATGTAAGTGTTCACAAAGAAGCATATACGCCTAATAAGATTGACGCCGTAGCTGGAACTCGTTTTGGTTTATTAGAGAAAAGTGAAACCATTACCTGGAAATCCTATCATTTATTTAAAGAGCGACTGCAACGAATCAAGGTGGTTGAAATGATTAAGCCAGAAATGTATGTGGAAGTGCAGTTGCAAGGAGATCTGGTTTCGTTTCGACACGAGCACCACTTTAAACCAATCGATAACGGCATGCTGATGATTGACCTGCTGACGTATGAGTTTCCATATGGTCAACTTGGAAAATTATTTAATGCTGTTTATTTTAATCAATACATGGAATCGTATCTGCAGCAAAAAATCAATACAATCAAAAATTTTGCAGAAACCGAACGCTGGAAAAAGCTGTTGATCCGTTAAGGAGGCGCATTTGCCCCTGTTCTTTGTAGAATTTGTTCTAAATTTGCGCTTTCCCAAACACATGTCTACTAAACCCACCCTCTATACTTCTCTTTCACCGGCTCTTCTTCATCTTTACGACCTGAGCAATAGTGTTGTAGTAATTATTGATGTTTTTCGAGCTACTTCTACCATTGCGGCTGCCCTATATAATGGCGCTCGCGCAGTTATTCCCGTTGATTCAGTACCCAAGGCAATAGAAATGGGTAAGAATATTGATGGCATTGCAGCGGGAGAAAGAGATGGAATGATTGCAGAAGGATTACAACATGGCAATTCTCCCTTAGAATATACGCGTGCTTTTATTGAGAACAGAAATTTGGTTCTCACCACCACCAATGGTACACGCTTATTACAAATGGCATTAGATAGAAATGCATCTAAAATTATTTCGGGTAGCTTTCCTAATTTATCTGCAGTTTGTGAGTTCTTAATCAGCGAGGGAAAAGATGTTGTTTTGGGTTGTGCCGGATGGAAAGATCGTTTTAATCTGGAGGATACACTTTTTGCGGGCGCTGTGATTAATCGGGTACGTGAACATTTTACAATCCATTGCGATAGCTCATTAATGGCTGTGACACTCTATGAAAAACACGCTACTAATTTATTAGAGTTTGCACCACAGCTAACGCATTATCATCGACTCGTTAAGCGATTTGGATTAATTAAGGATATTGAATTTTGTTTGACGCCGGATGTGGCCAATGTATTACCGCTGTATCAGGATGGAAAGCTGGTGATAAAAAAATAAATCCCTCAAGATAGGATTTTTTCTAACAGCTTTTATCAATTGCTCGGCATCTTTACTTTTATTTTTTCACAGCGGGAAATTCGATTTACATTCCTTTAGATTTGTAGATTCTCCTTTTGCGAGATGAAAAACTGAAAGTACACCTTGGCACTACCTCACCTAGTTAAATATATTTATACGCATGGCACTGATGAAGTGATTCGTCGTGGAAAAAAAATACATGCTATTGGTTTTGCCGAATTGGTAGAATACGATGAGTTATTCGGTACTGCTACATTCCGCGTTCGCGACGATAGTTACAATACTTTTTATAAAGTTCAGATTCATCATTTCAGAGATCCGAATGCTACTTCTTTGCGATGTGGTTGTCCTTATAATTTAGGAGACATCTGTCGACATGAAACAGCCGCACTTCTTCAATTGCAAGAAATGTTGGATCGCGGCCAGTTACAGGCAGGTCAGGTGCAATATGACCAGCGGCATACAGTGGTCAAGATGAAAACAATTGATCTGAAAAACATTCGACTGCTTTGTGCCCAGCCAACACTCGTACAAGCTGAAACCTATTTGCGTACAAAAAAAGCAGCGATTGAATATGCTGAAAATGAAACAGTACGAGCACGCGTCAATTTAGAGGGTACAGAATATGAGGTAATCATCAGAAAAAATGAAGAACGAAATTTTGACACAAGTTGTGATTATGAGGATACGCGTCATCCACTTTGTTTACCTAAAGTGATTGTGTTGTTACAGCTGTTGAACACGCATGGTGCTAATTATTTTGATAGCATTCGAAACTGGGACAAAGAGAAAAATAAATTACTGGAAGCCTATGGTTACTCTTTGAAAGATGATCTCACCGGAAAATTTGAATTTGCTTATAAAGACGGAAAACCTTTTTTACGTGTGCTGGATGCTTCTATCAAGCGAGTGGCCATGCCAGCTACAATTTCAAGACCAGTGCTTTTTCCAACTGCTACGCAGCGTGTAGAAAAAAAGGCGGAGCCACTAAAAAATGAAGTAGAGGTTTTACGTCGGTTAGGTGTGGTTTTCAATTTCAATAAAAAGAGTTTTCCTCGCTTTACAGTGGATGCGGTAATTGGAGAAGCCAATGAGTTGAGTAACGCGTTTGCCGGAAAAGTTGAAAAGCTTGACATCAGCCGTTTTGTTGAACTAAATGACTTGACTGAAACGGATCGTGAGCTTTTACAGTTGATAAGAAAATTACAAGACACAGAGATTAACAAATATGTTAGTCGCAACTCACCCTTCTCTGGTATTTGGGATAATATCATTCATCAGGACGAGGATGATCTACCTGAAGAAACCAAGTACCTGATCACGGAGTATTTGCTTCCAAAACTGCAACGGATATTCAAAGAGTTTGGTACTAGTACGCCAATTTATTCTTTAGGAGTAGGTAAACCGTTTAAAACTGCACAACTGAGTTTACTACATGTGAGTGATGTCACACTTATTCCTCAGTTTTTTATTAAAAAGAATTCACACTACACGATACAAGCGCAAGTAAAAGTTGGCGCATTAGAGTTAAGTCTTTCTGATAACGAATGTCCTTCTACCCTATTATTTCTACATAACAACCAATGTTATGTTTGGAAAAGCAAAGAGGTTGTCCAATTAATGGAAACATTTTTGCCCGATGGCAAAATGGTAAAGTCGTTAGCCGCATGGAAAGAAACCATGCAGGAGTTTGTGCTTCCGCTTTCCCATAACTATTCTGTGCGATTTGACAAGTCACTGATGAAAGAGGTGAAGGGTGTAAGTCCGGAGCCGCGTATCATTTTGACAGAAAAAGGAGACTATTTGGTTTTCAAGCCTGTATTTGTATATGAAGGATATGAAGCCGGACCTACTGATGGTGATCAGGTATTGATTCCTCAGGGGGAAGGCGTGTTAGTAGTTCATCGAAATAAGGAGAAAGAAGAAATTTTTTTACAACGATTAGCCAGTCTTCACTCGGGCTTTGTGGCAAACGCAGAAGATGGAACGTATGCACTCAAGGGTACAGAAGTGCTTCGTAATAATTGGTTCTTTCTCTTTGTTGATGCTATGAAAGAATCTAAAACCACCGTGTTTGGTTTTGAGTCTTTGCAGCATTATCGATTTAATACAGCAAAGCCTAAAACACAAATTTTTATTAGCAGTAACACCGACTGGTTTGATGCAAAAGTGAATATTGCATTCGGTGATCAGCAAATAACGGTAGCTGATGTTAAAAAGGCACTTGCCAACAACCAACAATATGTACAGTTGGGTGATGGTACGCTGGGAATTTTACCAGAGGAGTGGCTAAAGAAATATGCGCTATTGTTTCGGGTGGGCGAAGGAAAGAGCAACACAATTAAACTGTCGCGTTTTCATCAGAGCGTTGTAGATGAATTATACGAGAGCAGAGATACGGCTGAACTAGAATTGCAACTAGAAGAAAAGTATGAACAGCTTCGTCAGTTTGATAAGATTAAGCCAATAGAACCGCCTGCTGCACTGCACGAAATATTAAGACCCTATCAGGTTTCTGGTTACCAATGGTTGAATTATTTGAAAGAAGTGCGTTGGGGAGGAATATTAGCCGATGATATGGGATTGGGTAAAACGGTGCAAGCGCTTTCTTATTTGGAATTTTATAAAAACACAGAGGGTTCTTTGCGAGCCTTAGTGGTATGCCCAACCACACTTATTTATAACTGGGAAAACGAGATTAAAAAATTTACGCCTGCTATTCGTCATGCTATTCATCATGGACCTATCCGGTTGCGTAAAAAAGAAACACTGGAGTCGTTTGAAATTTTAATCACTACATACGGAACACTACGAAGTGATATCAAACTGCTCAGCACACTTGAATTTGATTATGTTATTCTGGATGAATCGCAGGCTATCAAAAATCCCTCTAGTAAAGTCACGCGCGCAGCACAACTACTGCAGGCCAAGCATCGCTTGTGCATGAGTGGAACCCCATTACAGAACAACACGTTTGATGTGTATGCACAAATGAACTTTTTGAATCCGGGTATGCTGGGTTCGGTGGAATTTTTCCGTCAGGAGTTTGCGGTCCCCATTGATAAACTCGGCGAGCCGGATCGCAAGGAGCATTTGCGAAAAATCCTGTATCCTTTCATTTTAAGACGAACCAAAGAGCAGGTGGCCAAAGATTTGCCCGAAAAACAGGAAATGGTGCTGTTCTGTGAGATGGAAAAAGAGCAACGAGATATATACGAGGCATATCGTAATGATTATAGAAATCAGATATTAGGATCAATAGAGAATCAGGGAATTCAGCGTTCACAATTAGCAATTCTGCAAGGGTTGATGAAGCTTCGTCAGATTTGTGATTCACCTGCCATTTTAAACGAAAAAGAGGAGTTTCCCAATTACTCGATTAAGCTGGACGAGTTGGCTCGTCAATTAAAAGAGGATATCAGCGACCATAAAGCACTGGTCTTTTCTCAGTTTTTAGGAATGCTTGCACTCATTCGTAGTAAGCTCGAAGAACTGGAAATACCCTATGTATATTTTGATGGAAGCACCTCTGCTCCGGATAGAGAAAAGGCGATTCAGCAGTTTCAAAGCCAAGAATCTATTCGTGTATTTCTCATATCACTAAAAGCAGGAGGAGTTGGATTGAATCTTACTGCTGCTGACTATGTCTATATCATGGATCCTTGGTGGAACCCTGCCGTAGAGCAACAGGCCATTGACCGTACGCATCGAATTGGGCAGACTAAAAACATTTTTGCGTATCGAATGATTTGCAAAGATTCGATTGAAGACAAGATTTTGCAATTACAAGAGCGAAAAAGAGCGTTGGCAAAGGATATCATTTCAGATGATACTGGCTTTGTCAAGAGCCTTACACGCGAAGATGTTGAATATCTGTTCAGTTGATATTTTAACAGTTTCCACAAGCCATCCCCCTGCTTTACGTCTATCTTTGCGGACTTTAATTCTATTTATGAGAAAACTGCTCAGTACTTTATTGGTATTCATCTCCTTAGTCAATGTTTCCCTTGCCCAACGCGCCGAAGGTGAGATAAAGGGGGTGCTGACAGATTCTTCATCCAAACAGCCAATTGCAGATGCAACCGTATCGGTGGTTAGTGCTAAAGATTCAGCACTTGCGAGTTTTGTACTTTCTTCTAAACAAGGCGCATTTGAAATCAAAAATTTATTACCCGGTGATTACCGTTTGATTGTAAGCAGCAAAGGCCTTGAAGAGATTCGTCGCAATTTTAGTATCACTGCAGATAAAAAAACAATTGATCTGGGCACGCTCTCCATGAATAAAGATTATAAGATGATGGAGGGGGTAGTGGTTACAACAGAATCACCGATTGTTGTTAAGAATGATACGGTTCAATTTAATGCCAGTGGATTTAAAACAATCCCTAACGCAACGGTAGAGGATTTATTGAAGAAGATTCCTGGTATGGAGGTGGATAAAGACGGAAACGTAAAAGCGCAGGGTGAGCAGGTTCAAAAAGTATTAGTAGACGGGAAAGAATTTTTTGGCAACGATCCTAAGTTGGCTACTAAAAACCTCACTGCGGATATGATTGAAAGTGTTCAGGTGTTTGATGATATGAGTGATCAATCAAAGTTTACACGTATTGATGATGGGAGTCGTAGTAAGACGATCAACATTAAACTGAAGAAGGATCGCAACAAAGGATTTTTCACCCGCGCATTAGCAGGTTATGGAAGTAATGATCGCTACGAGGGCAATTTTACTTACAATAATTTCAATGGGAATAAAAGATTTTCTGTTTTAAT
>DDPN01000006.1 GCA_002342205.1 Chitinophagaceae bacterium UBA2467
CCATCGGGATATCGTTCAGATCGAAGGTGTTGGCGGATTTTGGGGGTGTTCTCGGAATAGGCAGTTCGCAGTGAATTCGCTACTTTTTGTAAAAAGTAAGTGTTTGATTGAGTACCTTATGCCAATGGTCAATTGTTCTACCCACTTCAGCTTCAAGACTAGTATTACGGATCATCCTAAATGAACAAATTCGAGCCGGTGTTAATTTCCTCCCATAATTGAATCTCCATCTTTCAAGACGAATAATAGCAGCTGCTATAAAAAGACAGGCTAAAGGGAGAGGGCTCTTCTCTTTTTCCAAGAGAATAAGGCAATCATCGTTAACACCACATGGTTCACATTGAACAAAAGCTTCTCCTATCGAACCAGTCTGTGCCACAGTGATAAAAGGCGGTTTGATAAGTTTATCAAATTGAAGCCATCCATAGCATCCATTGTACTGCTCAGTTGGTGAGACAATTAGAGAATTGCCCGGAGGTATGCCGTCACGGCTATGGAGTTCCTTCTGACCATAAAAAAGATCGAAATGCTCTCCGATTGTGTTTTTTCCAGAAGAATATTCACCAGCGTTTCTGAGACGACTTTTTCCAACCATTTTTCTATAAGGTGTAGCCTTTAAGATATCCTCGTCTATATCTTTACGTAAAAGGGCCACTTCTTTAGCATACCTCACATAAAAACTTGCAAATCTTCGAAGTAATTCATCAACACTCTGTCTTATTTCGGAATCTGAGGGAACAGATGCAGGAACATATGCTCCTGGCGACCACTCTTGGCTGCTTGAGACAGTCGCGGTACCTGAAAACCCAGGCTTTATATTTTTATTCAATACAGCAGAAACTGCTTCAGGGATGTTATTTAAATTGTCATCCCTTACCACTCTTGATCCTTTCTTTAGTGTCAATCCATCAAATTCAATACGCACAAAAACTGTGTCTCTCTTAGGACTGTGCGGTACTCCCTTCTCTAAAACTACTACAGACGTAGTTGCACTGGCATACGGCTGAAAAAGTTCATCGGGCAATTGTATAACTGCAAGTAATGAATTGTTTTTGAGAACCTTAGATCTCCAATTTCCTATGCTCTTTTTTACAATCATGCTAGTAGGCAAAATAACCGCAAGTTTTCCCCTATTTTTTAAAGATTCAAGAGCCCGCTCTACAAAATCTTGTGGCGGAATATCGGTTTTCTTATGAGGGAAAGGAGGATTCATTAATGCCACGTCACATTCGCCCACAGGAAAATCTTTAGCTGAAAAACAAGAGTCTTTTCTAATTCCAGTTTTTCCATCGCCTCGTAAAATCATATTTGCCACACATAAAGCAGCCGTAACTGGTTCAGACTCATAACCTATTAATTTGTCTCGAATTATATTAATAGCGTCTGTGTATTTTACTTTAGAAGTTTCGTAAATTCTCTGAAGGCAGCCTATTAAAAATCCGCCAGTTCCACACGCGGGATCAATTACTTTATCTGACTTATTTACTTCGCATAAATCTGCCATCATTCGTGTTATATGTCGAGGAGTAAAGTATTGACCAATTGTATTTCCGCCTGTGTAACGGAAAAACGTTTCATAAAGTTGACCCAAATAATCATGTGCAAAAGATGCAGTAACAACATTTAAACTTTCTAAAATCGCTAAAATACGCCAGGCCGTAGAAGCAAGTTTGGCGTTTGCCTCATCAACATGAAGGCTTGATGTTAAGCCTTTTTTACCTCCATTTTGAAATGCCTCTTCACACGCCGAATTAACATCCTTCAATATCCACTGGGAATCACGTCTAAGCCTTCCTTTTGATTGCCATAAAGCAAGCATCATCGCACCAATGTGAGAGGGTCTAAATTCATCCTTTATGTGAGCCTCACGTAAAATGCGGTTTAGTTCATCTGCTTTTTCAGCAAGAATCTCTGGTTTTGGAACAATTGGCGATAGGTCTATTTTTTTGTCATTAGACAGTAAAATTTCAGTATCGCTTGGCGTGGGTATCCAAACTACTGGTCGTGATTCAAATTCAATAGGAACCCATTTGCCGGCACGAAGCTTACAAGCACCTATTCTAATCCCTTCTTTTTCTTGTCCAGCAATCCCGATAGCTATTACCTCATGACCTTGCTCATGACAGGCTTGACCATAAACATTACATGCTTCATCCATTGCCTTTGTAAAATCTTTTTCATGAGCTTTTGTTTCAATTACTGCTAAAGGTCTTTGGCCATCTTCTGATAATAGTAAAAATTCTGGATAAGCATCTCCAGTTCCTGATTTACTCTTACCTGCGAAAAGCTGAGAAAGACCAGCAAGGCCTTTGTATTCATTTTGTCGAACAACACGACCTTTTGGTGGTTTTGATATTACCCATCCCTGAATAGTTAAAAGATCAACAACTACTTCTTCAGTTCGGCGCTCTGAAAGATGTTTCATCCTGGTAATCTTAATTTGCTTTTTGGATAAAGAGTTCTCGAATTGGTATCAGAAATTAAAAATAAGGAAAGGCTTTACCTTCCTTACTTTCACTTCCGCCCCGCAGCTACCACAAAGACCAAATAGATGAGCAGATTGGCCAATACGTACTGAAGGGTTTTACAGACTACGACGACAACGAAGGTTAAGGGGTCCATAAGCCCCATAGAATCGGTTTAGGGGTGGGACAACGGCGGTCCTACCAAAAGACCTACAAAGGCGTTTAAACGCTGTTTAAGGCTTAGGGATTTCGTCGTAGTACTTCTTTAATGCCTTCCAGGTTTCTTGAGCTTCATCCGGAGTGTTACCACCGCACGAAAGTTCCTTTGCTTCGCTTTCAGAAATGAGCAATGAAAATAGCAAGCCTGCATCGTCCTTATTCAAAGACCCGGTGCTTGAAAAAACAGGCTTAAAAGCACCGGAAAGCTTATTTGTAACGTAGGATGAAAAGTTAAGCGCAATAAGAGGTGACCAAATCAAGAAACCTAGAGGAAAGAGTAAAATATCGTCGTTGTATTTAAACTTTTGGAATGCTTCATAAAAAGAAGTCGGAGCATTGTCCTTATAAAAACTGGCTGAAACGCTAGGCCCCTCCCACGCAAGAGTTAACGTAGCAGATACTTCAAATGGTAAATCTCTCCACTTTTCGATTGGACAATCCGGCCACTCCAAAAGGCCTGAGTCTTCCCGTCTACGTCTAAAACGATCAGGCCTCATCATTCCTCATCAACAGGGCTATAAAGAATTATTACACTACCATTCCTATTAATTCTTCCAAACGCAGAGCCCCCATTCTTACCGCCAAGAGCAATGAAGTTTCCTTTGTCATCACTAGAACCAATGTATGTCCCACGAGAGCCAGAAATATAAAGGGTATTGTCTTTGGTATCGGTCAAATACCCATCTGGCAGTATGGAAACCACCTCCGTTGTCTTTTCGGTCGTTTCAGCGTCCTCTTCCTCAGCAAACAATAAAAACGAGAAGCTTGTCAGTGCTAAAAACAATAAAACTCTTAATTTCATCTTAAGCACCTTCAACAACAGCGATAGTAGTAGTCTCGCCCAATTCCTTAAAGATAAAATGTAGATTAATTAAGGCATCGGCATCTTCAGCAAAAGCGGCCACATGGCCTTTTAGCGCTGAAGGACACTCCTGAAAACTGATGCCCTTTAATCTTTCATGAGGACGATGCGGTTTAGGAAAGGGACCAAATCTCCGGCTAATATCCTTTAAGTAATTGTAAGCTGCACGTACTGGTGAAATGGAGCTGCCATTGGGATCAAGGGTAAAAGAATAGCGATACCACCCTGGATAAGCATCCTTCCAATCTCGGGCTATTAGCGTTCTAAATCCATTGTTCATTACATAAAACAATCACAAGAACATACGATTGCAACCAACGATGGTGTCATAAATGACAAAGAAAGTGCTCGATGCACAAAGCGGGAGTGGTAAGGAAAAGTATGCAGAAAAAGAAGGGGCCAATGGTAAAGCTGACCGTATTCTTTGCCGACGATGCATACGACCTATCCATAGTAATTTCAAAGAAAAAATGGGAAGAAATCAAAGAGGGCAAACCATTCAAAAAGAATGGTGAAGGATACTTTGGTGAAGGGGCAGATGGATACTGCAAATGGCAAGACAGATGGACCTTCGATAAAGGGGAACTGAATGTTACATCAACTGCTCTCAAGAATCCTAATGAAGTAACGGAGGACTTCATCGGCCCTATTGAAGAAATCCACGTCGAAGAAGTTGAGGAATCGAGATCTTAATCCGGTTTGTGGACGATGGTACCAAAAGGCCCTATAAGAGCGGATAAACGCTGAATTAAGGGTTGTTCGCCGTAGTGGGTAGGGGTAGGTAGGAGGGATGAGTAAAAACAGCAAACACATTAAATCTGTCGGTTGGGTAGCAACTATTGTTCCGCGAAGTGAATCGGAGGCAACAAGCTTCGAGAACATGTTTGCAGGAGAGGTCGATTCTTTCAATGTTGGACTGTATTTAAAAAAACCGTCGATTCTTATAACTCATAGATATTTAACAGATGAAGAACAAAATAAACAATCTAATGAATATAGAAAAACAATAATATCAGTAAACATCGACGATGATACTGATTCCCGTGATAGTTCTTTTACAGATGCTCATCTTTTAAAATACGATAAATCAACACACCTGTGTGCTTATGAGGGGCATGTTGATGACTCTTTAGGTCTGGATCTATTAGAAATAGAGCAAACGCAAAAGCTTGAAGTTCTTATTCCATACTATGAACAGGAAGATGCCACAATAAACGAAAATTATCCACCCACCTTTGTTGAAGGTAAAATAGAAAAAATTAATAAATTAATAGAAGTTGCCTGTAAAACAAAATGTGAAGTCGTAGGAGGCCCAATTCTCTTAAAAGAAGATCCAACAAAATGCATCGGGATTATAAGCAGCATAACTTATAAAAGTGCAGCAAACAGCGGTAGTGATGACAGAATTACCGTCATTCCTGCTTCCCAAATTAAAGCTTTTATAAGAGGCTTATAAGCCCTCCTGTAAAGCTCTCCTAAAATACCTCTCAAACAGCC
>DDPN01000164.1:0-1395 GCA_002342205.1 Chitinophagaceae bacterium UBA2467
GCGCAATAGCTGTGTTTGTTTTGTGTGAACCACTCGGACTTCCCCCTTCATATTTATAATAAATTTTAGCACTTGTTTTTAATGCTTTCTCTAATCTTTTTGCGCGTACTAAGGGGCTGGGTCTGTATAATTGATAAAGTGAACGCACTTCGTCTGGTATTTCAATAAATCGTTCTCCACTTACTTCTTGTTTGATTAATTCCATAGGAAATAAAGGAGCGAGATCCTGTGGCCCTACCGGTTGTTTTGTTTGTGGATGTAGTGGTGGTAATGGCCGATTGGTTAAGTCTGCCATAATGTTGTAAAACTGTTTTGGAGTTTGGTCGGGAGATAAAAAATATTTCATGTTTTGTTTTTTTAAATGTTGATTGATTTTCACAAGAGGGATGAGGAAAGTCGTAAAACGACGAAGGGTCTGCCTCTTGTGAAGACAGACCCTTCTGGAAAATTTATGATCGGCGGTTAACGCCAATGACCACTACCACCCAGGCCTGCCCAGTTGCAGCGCCAACGCCAAGATAGAAGTGAAGTGGTACTAAACATTATTCTTTTGTTCGTTTGAATTGGAGGTACGAATATATAGCAGGAACTAATGCGACCAAAATAGTGATGGTCATAAAAATGTAAAAAAGAATTTCTCCTTTAAGAGCAATCGCCAACACAACAGTGCTGGCACCGCCACCAATCCAACAAGGTCCTGCCAGTTGATGCGTTTGTTTCCAATTCTTTTCATTTTCGAGGGTCCATGGGAGTCTATAACCAGCGAAATAGTTTTGTTTAAGTTTTGGCATAAAATATCCCAGTCCCATAAAAAGAAAACCCAAGGAACCGAATATTAATTTGTCAATGGCAACATTTTCGTGCGTGGTACCATATAAAATGACCAGATTAAGAACACAAAGCGCACCAGATAAAAAGAGTGCCAGCTTTTTTATTGAATCATTCTCCTCTTGTCCTGCCCTTTTTGGATCTATTTTTTCAATGTTTGTTAATAAGAACCACGTAAAAATAGTTACAAAGCCTAAAATGACCGGAAGCATAAATATACTGTTGCGAGAGGCCCAATCATTCGGTTGACCCTTTATATCAAAATGGATGGGAATTTGATCACCCAGCGAGGGATACAGATAGGCGGCATATCCAAAGGGAAGTGCTATAAAAAAGAGAACAAACCAACCTTTATTTTTCACCAGCTATTTTGTTTTTGTTCATTCGGCATTTGTCACTACAATATAATACATCATTCCAGACTTTTTCCCATTTTTTTCGCCAGGTGAAAGGACGCAAGCAGGTTTTACAAATTTTTTGCGGGAGATTTTCTTTGGCTATTCTTTTTTTCATGTTTATACCAGAGGGCTAATGGAGTAAAACAAAATTGACTATCAATTGTTTTAA
>DDPN01000164.1:1426-3007 GCA_002342205.1 Chitinophagaceae bacterium UBA2467
TGGGAGGATCGTACACCCTTTGAGGCGATCCAATTCCAATTTGGTTTATCGGAAAGCCAGGTAATTGAACTGATGCGTCGCACCCTGAAGCGAAGCAGTTTTAATTTATGGCGCAAGCGCGTTAACAGCGGCATCAGTCAAAAACACAGAGCCACCCGAAGCGAAGAAATTACTCGATTTAAATGCACTCGACAACGACAGATCTCACTCAATAAAATTAGTAAGCGCTAGTGTTTATGAACTCTCCAATTCTGTGTACTATACGTTTTAACTACATCTACATCTAACTCCCAGCTAGCTTCCTCTTTCAGCGCAGTTAGTTTAGATAAATCTAGTTTAAAGCGGTCGCTACTAATATGAAAGCTGTTTGGACTTTTGAAAAGAACAAATTCGTCAATCCAATTTTTATCTAGGAGCGCATTTAAAAAAGTGGGACCAGTTTCAATCAGCAAAGAATAAATTGAATGATTTTTATAGAGTTGCGTTAAAAAAGATTCAAATTCTAATTTACCATCTATAAATGTTGATTCAACAATCTCAGTATTTGGGTTTAAAGTAATATCATTAGGTATTTTCTCAGCAACTAAAAAGAGTTTCGAGCTTTTTCTAGCATAATGGATAGCCAGGTTTTTATTTTTTAGCAACTCTAGATTTCTATCAATAACAATAGTGGTTAATTCACTCACGGAATCGTTTGTTCGAATGGTAAATCGTGCATCATCTGTAAGCACAGTTTTGGCGGTTGTTAAAATAGCATTCACCCCTGAACGCAAAACTTCATGTGTGTAGGCGCGACTTTTTTCACCACTGATCCATTTACTTGAGCCATCGTCTTTGGCCATTTGTTCGTCACGGGTGATAGCCGCCTTCGCAATTATAAAGGGACGCCGATAACGTTGATTGGTAAAAAACTCTTTGTTTAAATCTGATGCCTCTTGTGATTCAATGAGTATAACATCAATATTATGTTCCTTCAATAAATCTATTCCTCGTACGACTGGATTTGGGTCTTTTGATCCAACAATTACTTTTTTTATACCGGACTCAATAATTAGGTTTGTGCAGGGAGGTGTTTTACCATAGTGTGAACAGGGTTCTAACGAAACAACCAGCGTACAGTTANNACAATTTTATTCTTTTCATCAAGAATAATCGCACCCACCAGGGGATTGGGTCGAACATTTTTAATACTTGCTTGTTTAGCTTCTAGGATGGCAGATTTAATATACTGATTCAACTTGTATCGAATAGATTTGCGGCAAATTTACAAATCCTCAATATGTTTACCGGAATTGTTTCCTCTGCTTATCTCACTAAAGTTCATCAGCGAGAAGATAGTTTAGAGGTATTTGTTTCCATTCCTCCCCAATTTCCTCCATGTAAAATAGGAGATAGTGTTGCCATCGACGGTACTTGCCTCACTATTTCATCAATTACGGAAAGCGAGTTTAGTTTTTTTGTTTCTTCAGAAACAATTCAGAAAACAATTTGTAAAAGCTACAAGAATAATCAGCTTGTCAATATTGAATTACCATTAACACCACTTGATAGAATTGGCGGCCATCATGTTTTGGGACATGT
>DDPN01000060.1:0-834 GCA_002342205.1 Chitinophagaceae bacterium UBA2467
CAGCTAGCAGATTACCTTTTTTTGTAAAATAAAGTCCATCATCTGAGACTCCTAATAGCATTGAGGTATCTATCCTGATTACTTCATCTAGATTATCAGCATTGACCCCCAAGAAAAATCCAAAGTTAGCGAGTGATTTTTGAGCTGCTATTTGATACTTTTCATTCAAGATTGCAAGAGTCAAAACATTGGGCAAGGTATTTGGCATATCAATAAACGAAGTAACCCCACCTGCAACAGCGGCCTTACTTTCGGTATACATATCACCTTTGTGTGTCAGTCCGGGCTCTCGAAAGTGAACTTGACCATCAATGATTCCCGGAAAGAGATATTTAGAGGTTCCATCAATAACTGAAGTAGTTGAGTCAGCATGTAAACTGCCAATCTGTTTGATTTTATCATCTTCAATGAGAAGGTCAGTCTTTACTATTTTCCCTTCGTTGACGATACTTATATTCTTGATTAAAGTTTTCACTGGCATAGTACAGGTTCTCTTGTGCGTTTAAAATAAGGCATTTATACCCATAAAGTTAAGACTCGTTTATTGAACAATTCTCCAATTTCTGTGTTTATAAATACGTAATCATTACCTACACGCTTATATATGCAACAAAAATTTAAAAACTCCATTTTAGTTCTATTTTCTGCACTGGCAGGAGCTATTAACATTCATGCACAAGTGACCGGTGCAATTGGGGGTACAATTGTCAATCGAAATAATCAGCAACCGCTAGCTGGTATTACAATTGAAGTAAAGCCAGGTGAAAAAAAGGGCATTTCTGATTCATTAGGTAATTTTCGTATTGCAGGCATTCAGCCAGGTAGTTATTCGAT
>DDPN01000060.1:879-4744 GCA_002342205.1 Chitinophagaceae bacterium UBA2467
GAGCCGGAGATAAAGCAATTGAGTACGATTGTGGTAAGCAGCCGAAAAAATACAGCAAAGGTGGCTACCATTGAAAGTCCACTTAGTATTCAGCGACTTACTACTGAAGACATCAAAGCTAATCCTGGTGGAAATTTTGATATCAGCAAAGTGATTCAATCCCTACCAGGTGTAGGCGGTGGTATAGGCGGAGGTAGTTTTCGTAATGATATTATTATTCGTGGTGGATCGCCAAGTGAAAACGTTTTTTATTTAGATGGGATTGAAGTGCCAATTATCAATCACTTTAGTACGCAAGGCAGTGGCGGTGGACCACAGGGAATTTTGAACGTAAGCTTTATTGAAGATGTACGATTAAGCACATCTGCATTTGATGCGCGGTATGACAACACCTTGAGTTCTGTTTTTCAATTCAAACAAAAAAATGGAAATACAAATCATGTACAAGGTAATTTTCGATTAAGTGCATCCGAAGTAGCAGCCACCTTTGATGGTCCATTATCGAAGAAAACTACTTTTCTAGCCTCTGCAAGAAGAAGCTATTTGCAATTATTGTTCAAAGCATTAGACCTTCCAATTCGACCTAATTATTGGGATTTTCAATTCAAGACTACAACTAAGATTGATAAGAAAACAACGTTAACTTTTTTAGGGATAGGCGCCATTGACGAATTTAAGTTTGCAGCTCCTAGAGAGGCAACACCAGAAAAATTATATGTGATTAATTCTAATCCGGGAATTAATCAGTGGTCGTATACAATTGGTGCCACTTTAAAGAGATTAACAAACAAAGGCTTTATAAATTTTTCAATTAGTAGGAATACATTAGATAACAGAGCAGATAAGTATTTAAATAATGATAAGCCGTTAGAGAGTGAACGTACTTTTCGTATTCAGAGCAACGAAACAGAAAATAAACTACGGCTTGATGTCAATAATACATATGGAGATTGGAAATTGAGCTATGGCGCAGTTGCTCAGATAATAGACTTTGGCAATAACTTCTTTCAGGTTTTTCGTCAACCCGTAAAAGATGCGCAGGGGAACATTATAGTGCCTGGAATAACTTTTAACTACAATAGAGAATTGAACTTTTTACGATATGGAACATTCGCGCAAGTGGGTCGTAGAATTTTCAATAGCCGATTAGGTCTTAGTTTGGGAGTAAGAGCCGATGCAAATACAGCTAAAAACAGCAACAAAAATTTATTGAATCAACTGAGTCCTAGAGTAAGTGTGAGCTATGCCATCAATGACAAATGGAATATCAGTTCCAGTTATGGACTCTATTACCGACTTCCTTCCTACACGCAACTTGCATTTTTAGGGCAGAATGGATTTACAAATCCGGGCGCATACATCAAGAGTACACATTGGGTGGGTGGATTTGAATTTTTACCCTTTAGCACAACACGTTTTACGATTGAAGGCTTCTATAAAAAATATAATAACTACCCTATCAGTATTCCAGATGGAATTAGCTTAGCTAACAAGGGAACTGAATTTGGAGCGATTGGTAACGAACCAGTAAAACAAGATGGAAAAGGAAGAGTATGGGGTATTGAATTTTTTGCGCAACAAAAATTAACTAAACGATTCTTTGGTGTACTTAGTTACACATTTTACAAAAGTGAATTTACCGGAGCAAATGGACAATATGCGCCTGCAAGCTGGGATAATCGTCATCTAATTAGCACTACCCTTGGATATAAATTAGGACGCAACTGGGAGCTTGGTCTGAAATTCCGATATCAAGGTGCAGCACCATATACCCCCTATAATTTAGAACAGAGTCAATTAAATTATTTAACCTTGGGAACAGGTGTGTTCAATTATAATGCGATTAACTCTTTAAGACTACCAGCATTCCATTCTGGAGATCTCCGCATTGATAAAAAATGGAACTACCGAAATACTACGCTAGATCTATTTTTAGACATCACTAATTTCTACTCTTCTAAAAGTACCGGAATCCCATTTTATACATTTAAAAGAAATGCAGACAATACAGCATTTTTAAGCACAAATAATCTTCCCGTTCGTCAAGATGGTAAAAATGCGATTCCAATATTATTAGATGATAGTAATGGAACACTTCTGCCCACTATTGGAATCATACTTGAATTTTAATTGATTAAGTTTAAGAAGGCTCGATCAAGTCCCATAAATTTCCATACAGGTCTTTAAAAACGGATACCATACCATAAGACTCTTGCTGAGGAGGGCGGATAAATTCAACCCCTTTACTTTGGTAATCAGTATAGTCTCGCATGAAATCATCGGTATGCAAAAACAAAAATACCCGACCTCCTGTTTGATTACCAATCTGTAATTGCTGTTCGACAGAAGAGGCTTTAGCAAGTAATAAGTTACAACCGCAGCTTTGCCCACGAGGCCTCACAACCACCCAACGCTTTTGATCTGATAACCGAGTATCCTCAATTAGCTCAAAATTCAAAACCCGGGTATAATATTGAATCGCTTCATCATAATCCTTCACTAAAAGACTAATTTGTACTAACTGTTGTGCCATTTATGTCAATTTTAAATTGACTACATTTATATCGATCGTCAAACATGAAAATATGAAAAAATCAATCGTCTTATTGGCCATTCTACTTGGTTCCCTCTCTTGGATTAGCTGGAATAAGAAAACATATATAGGAAACAGTCGTGCTAAAGAAGATATTATCAGCTGCTACAACATGGAAACCCTAAATGCCTATCAACAAGAGGCATCTTCAGTGCCATTTGCCCTATTGCACCAGAATCCAAAAAAAATAGAAAACTATCAGCAAGTAGGAAAAATGATCACTTTCCAAACCGAAGATGGCAAAGAGGGAAGCGCTTATTTTATTGCAGCAAAGAAAAAAACAAACAACTGGTTAATTGTTATTCAAGAATGGTGGGGATTAAATGATAATATAAAAAAGGAAGCAGATAACTATTATCATGACCTAGGTAATATGAATGTATTGGCAGTAGATATGTATGATGGAAAAATTGCTACTACATCAGATAGTGCAATGAAACTAATGCGTGGAGCAGATATGAAAAGAATGGTTTCCATTATACAGGGAGCGATAGCACGTGCAGGGAAAAATCCAAATATTTATAGTGTAGGATGGTGCTTTGGAGGAATGTGGAGTTTACAAACGGCATTACTTGCAGGATCAAATGCAAAAGGTTCAGTAATGTTTTATGGAAGACCTGAAACTAATATTGAAAAATTAAAAACACTCAATTGTGATATTATTGGTTTTTTCGGTAATAAAGATCAATCCCCATCACCAGCAGTAGTCAGCGAATTTGAAAAAAACATGCAATCAGTCAATAAAAAATTAGAAACATACAAATATGAAGCAGGACATGGATTTGCGAATCCTAGTAATCCTAGTTTCAATGCAGAAGCTGCAGCCGATGCTTACAAAAAGGCAATTGCTTTTTTAAAATCGCACAGCCAACAATAATTTAAATTAACTGCAATGAAAATTTTATTTTCTTTTTTATTCATTCTTTTAAGCTTAGTAGGCTATACACAAAAAGAACTTAAAGTTATTAGCCTAAAAGAAACCAAGCGTATCGAAACATCTCTTTCAGCAGATAACATGGAAGGAAGGCGTGCCTTTACAAAAGGAAATGAAAAAGCCGCGGCGTTTATCGCTAAGGAGTTTGAAAAAATAGGCTTAACAAAATGGATCAACCAAGACAGCTATTTACAAACTTTTCCAATGGTAAAAAAAGTAAATGCAAATAAAAGAGCCTCGTATTCCTTTGATCTATCACAAGAAGGAGAGCAAGTACAATTATCAAATGTAGTGGGCGTATTACCTGGAAAGTCAAAACCCAATGAGTATGTAATTTT
>DDPN01000060.1:4845-6350 GCA_002342205.1 Chitinophagaceae bacterium UBA2467
TTAAATAACAATGAAAGAACCCTACTATTCGCAGCTTTCAATGCAGAAGAAATGGGGGGATTTGGAGCTACCTACTTTTCAAAAAAATTTGACCCTACACAAGTAGTAGCTATGTTTAATATTGAAATGATTGGTACCGAAAGTAAGTGGGGTAAAAACTCTGCGTTCATCACAGGATACGAAAAAACAAACATGGGCGAACTTTTACAAAAGAACTTATCAGGAACCGACTTCACTTTTTATCCTGATCCCTACCCTGCCCAGCAACTTTTTTACCGCTCAGATAATGCCACGCTGGCAAGATTAGGCGTACCCGCACATACCATCTCTACCTCTAAAATGGACAACGAACCAAACTATCACAAAGCAAGTGATGAAGTAAGCACGCTTGATTTAAAAAATATGAACGAGATTATAAAAGCAATTGCACTTAGCTCTAGGGGTATTGTTGCTGGCAGAGAAACTCCAGCAAGAGTTGACACTTCAACACTTAATAAAAAATAATTATTTATTTACCCTTTTTGCCCTACCAAATAAGATTTGAAAAAATAACGGTGCGATAAAAAGATAGACAACCCAGCCTTCTTTTATATAGGCTAATGGAATAATAAGTATATAAATAATAGTAGGCAAAATTATTCGCCAACACATATTATGGTAGAGCGTTCTACTCACTGTCGGATCAATGAAACGCTTTTCCCATGAGTAGATCAACATCGCTAAATGGAGTAAACTAACTAAGATGAGATTTAAACTATATACGATTATACTGATACTGGTATAGAGATAATTCCCTAAAAAACCAGAAGAAAAAGGAATTAAGCACACAAACATCAAAAAGAAAATATTAAGCCAAATACTAAAAATATTTGTTTTAACCATGTGATGGTGATTAAAATGGGTATCTACCCAAAATGCGCCAACTACAATAAAGCCTAAGAAGAAAATAAATAGTTTAGGAATTATTTGATCGAGTAAAAACCGTTTAAGATCATTTTCATTTTCCCCAGGTGGTATTACTAACGTGAATGATAAAATAGTAATAACAATTGCAAAAACAGCATCTGTCAAAGCCTGAATCCGATTCACATTCAGTTCTGTAAACTGAATAATTGTATCTTTTTTCATTATGGCAATTTACTGCCGGGTAACAAATGATTATATGATGCGACTTTTAAACCATGATGACAACTGTCATTTAAAAAAATAGTGTAATCACTACATTATTGTTAGTTTTGATATATAGTCAATAAAACAAGTTTTATGCAATTAAGATTGATACTTCTGATAGCAATTGTAGGCTTATTTGCTTGCAAAAACCCCAACCAGTCTACGCAGCAAGCTAACTATTTTGATTATAGCAACTCAGATACAAAATTGACAGGCGGTGCTAAATTGATTCCGATTAAAACCCCGCTAGGCGAGTTTAAGGTATGGACAAAGAGAGTCGGCAATAACCCTTCCATAAAAGTATTATTTCTTCATGGGGGGCCCGGTGCAACCAG
>DDPN01000160.1:0-6874 GCA_002342205.1 Chitinophagaceae bacterium UBA2467
CCAGTATTTCACTGGGGTTTGTCATAAAGCTGAGATCAAAACGACCTCTTAATTCCTCGTCAAAAATTCCATATAGATAATACTGCAAAACCTTTTTTCCTAAATAGGAACCACTACCCTCATCTCCTAGTACATATCCCAAACCAGGACTATTACTTACAATTTTTTTACCGTTATAATAACAAGAATTAGATCCGGTTCCTAAAATACAAGCGATTCCCTTGTTATGACCACATAACCCCCTGGCCGCACCCATCAAATCATGAGTAACCTCAATGGAAGCATCAGGAGAATGGTACTGAAGTGCCTTTTTAACAGCCAAAGCATTTGCCTTGTTAGCACAGCCTGTACCATAGTAATAAATTTCATCCACACTATTAAGGTCAACTCGGCTTGCTAATTCCTTTTTAATTAAAGATTGAATATCCGCTTTGGAAAGAAAATAGGGACTTATTCCGGAGGTTCGGACAATTTTCTTCTTTTTACCTTCTACCAAACACCACTCAACTTTTGTGGAGCCAGCGTCTGCAATAAGTTTTATTCTAGCCATCTGATCACTTCAGCGTAGGAATGAATTAACTTGCACAAGTTACGCAAATCTTAGCTGGAATGAGAAATAACAACCGGCAAATTGCTCTGCCATTACTGCTCTCCTCAATATTAATTGTCGGTCTTTTACTCGGTAATTTATTGTCCAAAAAAAATGGCTTTAGCTTCTTTGGTCAAAACCAGTTATCACCCTATCAACAAGTGATTGAATTGATTCGGTCGAATTATGTTGATCCTATCAATATCGACTCGTTACAATCCACTTCCATAGAGGAGCTACTTGAAAAACTGGATCCACACTCCTACTACTTATCTGCTTCTCAAGTACAAGATTCTGAAGAACAGTTGAGCGGACATTTTGAAGGGATTGGCGTTGAATTCAGCCTATTCTCTGATACAGCTTCTCTTCTTTATGTTTTCCCAAACGGACCCGGAGAAAAAGCTGGATTAAAAGCAGGAGACAAATTACTCTCTGTTAACGGCACCTCCCTATTAAAAAAAGATCAATCAGCAGATTCAGTCAGAGCAAT
Source organism: Chitinophagaceae bacterium UBA2467 (assembly GCA_002342205.1). Lineage (GTDB taxonomy): Bacteria > Bacteroidota > Bacteroidia > Chitinophagales > Chitinophagaceae > JJ008. The sequence continues at coordinate 1,080 of DDPN01000160.1, forward strand.
TATCAAAGGCAAAAGTGGCAGCATTGCAACGTTAGGTATACTTCGAAAGGACACGCTTCTCACCCTACGTGTCACTAGAGGACCCATTCCTCTACCCGCCGTTGAGGTCGCTTACTTATTAAATGCTACAACAGGCTACATCCGGTTGGAGAAATTTTCAGAAACTAGCTATGAGGAATTCATGAAAAATCTCGAGTCACTCATAGACAAGGGTATGAAAAACTTAGTGATTGACTTGAGAGGAAATGGCGGAGGATTACTAGCAGAGGCAGTGGACATTGCAGATGAACTCTTAGATAATAAAAAACTGATTGTTTACACGCAAGGAGATAAGGTGGGAAAAAAAGAATACCGTGCCGAAAGACCGGGGTTATTTGAAAAAGGAAAAGTATCCATTTTAATTGACGAATACTCTGCCAGTGCCAGTGAGGTCGTTGCAGGGGCTATCCAAGATTGGTGCAGAGGAAAAATTATCGGACAAACCTCCTACGGTAAAGGATTGGTTCAAGAAGAATATAGCCTTGAAAATGGCGCAGCAGTTCGATTAACAGTTGCCAGATATTACACACCATTAGGAAGATGTATTCAACAACCCTACGGAATTTTTGATAGCACTCAAAAACCTACTTATTTCTTAAATCCCTGCAAAGACACATTACTTGCTTCAAATGGAATTAAACCTGATATCCTTATTACCAATGGATACGACTCTTTAATTTTCGATTCAAACAAGTTCAAAAAAGTTGCCCTACAACTCACTCCTTTTTGCTTCTCATTTTATCAGCAGCACGAAAAGGATTTTGAAAAAATGAATGAACCCATGCAGCTCCTTACAAATGAACCGCTACAAAATAAATTATCAACCGCTTGGGATAAAATGATTGAATCTTCTGTTAAAGGAAAACTAGCTGAGGATGAAAGTAAATTTTTGAAAGAAAGAATGTTGGCAACAATAGCCCGGTTCAAATGGAGAGAAATGGGTTACTTCCAAATCCTAAATTCATTTGATCCAGTTCTAAAAAAAGCAATCACAATTACCCAATAAAGAGTACGAAAATGGATATCAAAAACAATATTCTGGAAACAATTGGCAATACCCCACTGATCAAGCTTCAGCGCATCACTAAAGATTTTCCCTGTGATGTACTTGCAAAAGTGGACTATTTCAACCCCGGAAATTCTATTAAAGACAGAATGGCTTTAAAAATGGTTGAGGTGGCAGAACAGGATGGCCGATTAAAACCAGGCGGAACGATAATTGAAGGAACAAGCGGTAATACCGGAATGGGACTTGCGCTTGCTGCAGTAGTAAAAGGATACAAGTGCATTTTTGTGACCACCGATAAACAATCGAAAGAAAAAGTAGATATTTTGAAGGCCGTTGGTGCAGAGGTAATTGTTTGCCCTACTAATGTGTTGCCTGAGGATCCCAGAAGTTACTATAGCGTTGCGGCAAGGTTAGCGAAAGAAATACCTAACTCTTGCCACATGAATCAGTATGATAATCTTGCAAACCGCCAAGCCCACTACGAATCAACAGGTCCGGAAATTTGGAATCAAACTGATGGAAAGATCACTCATTTGATCTGCACAGCAGGTACTGGAGGTACTATAACAGGAACAGCACAATACTTAAAAGAAAAAAATCCTTCTATAAAGATTTGGGCAATTGATGTATATGGATCATTACTCACAAAATATTTTAGAACAGGCGAAATAGACATGAACGAAGTTAAACCTTATATCAGCGAAGGATTTGGGGAAGATTTTGTACCCAAAAACTATGATATGAGCGTAATTGATCATTTTGAGCAAGTCACAGACAAAGATGGAGCGATTATGGCAAGGCGACTAGCAAAAGAGGAAGGCCTTTTTTGCGGCTACAGTGCTGGCAGTTGTCTGCAAGGTCTTTTCCAACTGAAAAATTTATTAAAAAAAGGAGACGTGGCCGTTTGCATTTTGCATGATCATGGAAGCAGATATGTTGGCAAAATTTATAATGATCAATGGATGATGGAAAGAGGATTTTTGGATGTGAAAACAATTCGTGAAATCATCAATGCCCGTGGTGCTAAACGCCTGATCACAATTGAACCTGATCAAACTGTCACTGAAGCTGTTGAGTTGATGAAAAAATTTGATATTGAACAAATTCCTGTAATGGAAAACAACAAACCGATTGGCGGAATTAGTCAACATGGACTTTTCAAAAAAGTTTTTGCTGACTCCTCGCTCAAAACAGCCCGTATCAGAGAAGTAATGGAACCTGTTTTTCCGCTTGTCCCCTTTGATAGTCCTGCCGAAAAACTGGCTCAATATATCAGCAAAGAAAATGGCGCAGTCCTTACCAAGGATGAGGCAGGCACCTATCATATTGTCACTAAATATGACGTGATTGCCGCTCTCGGAAATGCTTAACACCAATCTGTATATTTGCCAAAATTTACAAGTATGAAAAAGTACCGCGCAGGTGTGTTATACGGCGAAGAGTTACAAGCCCTTTATCAGGATGCGAAAGAAAATAATTTTGCGTTGCCTGCCGTAAATACCATTGGAACTAATTCTATAAATGCGACATTGGAAACAGCAGCTAAGGTAAACTCGCCTGTTATAGTACAATTTTCAAACGGAGGTGCTCAGTTCATTGCTGGCAAGGGGATGCCGAACGATCAATTACAAGGAAATATACAAGGCGGAATTGCGGGTGCTTTACATATTCATACAATTGCAAAATATTACGGCGTTCCCGTTGTACTTCATACAGACCATGCAGCAAAAAAATGGCTTCCATGGGTAAGTGGATTGATTGATGCGGGCGAGGTTTTTTTCAAAGAGAAAGGGCATCCTCTTTTCAGTTCACACATGCTAGATTTGAGCGAAGAACCTATTGAAGAAAACGTATCTACTTCCACTGCCTTTTTCAATCGAATGAAGCCATTAGGCATGGGTATTGAAATTGAACTGGGCGTGACAGGTGGAGAGGAAGACGGAGTAGACAATTCTGACGTAGAGAACTCAAAACTATATACACAACCAGGTGAAGTTTCCTATGCCTATGAAGAACTGAAAAAGGTTGGTCCGCTATTTACCATCGCAGCCGCTTTTGGGAATGTGCATGGCGTGTATAAACCAGGAAATGTGGAATTGAGACCTGAAATTTTGAAAAACAGTCAGGATTACATTCAGAAAAAATATAACACTGGTAACAAGCCCGTTTATTTTGTATTCCATGGTGGAAGCGGTTCTCCGCAACACCAAATTCGAGAGGCTATTTCATATGGTGCCATCAAAATGAATATTGACACCGACCTTCAATGGGCATTCTGGGAGGGAGTTTTATCCAACTACAAAAAGAACGAAGCTTACCTACAAGGACAATTAGGAAATCCCGAGGGAGAAGACAAGCCAAATAAAAAATACTACGACCCAAGAGTTTGGCTCAGAAAAGGTGAAGAATCTTTTTGTAAGCGCCTAGAGATTGCCTTTGAAGATCTAAACTGCATCAACAGGAACGCTTAACTCATTTTCATCTAAGCTCTACGAGCTAAATGGCTTGACTGATTAAAAATATCATTAAGCACTTTTACACCTTGATCGATGTAAATGTCTTTTTGCAGGTTTTTAATCCAACGTTCAAACCGCTCTTGTTTGGGAGCATCACTTGACCAACGGTTTTCTTCTCCAGACAAAGGACGGACTTTTAGATATTCTCTCCCCTGCTGTATAGAGTCTAATTTTTTTACAGCAGTTCTAATTTTTTCCTGCGACTTAACATACTCCTGCAACTGCAAATTGTAAAGTTTACTGTTCTGCTGTGACAAATAAGATGCTGTCTGACGAATCAATTGGAAGATTGTGTCCTGATCAATTCTTTTCTGACTAATATGTTTTATTGAGTCAATGTCATACCCAGGAGTCCATGTTATATAGGGAGACTTTGCTATCTGATCCCAAGGAAGAGATTCTTTTGTATCCTTCTCCCGAACCTTCATGTATTCAAGATTATCAGGGATAATGATATCAGGTGTAACCCCATTTAGCTGAGTAGAGCCGCCGTTCACCCGATAAAATTTTTGCAACGTCAATTTCACTGTTCCTAATTCAGCATTTGTTGTAGAAAACCCATATTGAGGGTCCAAGCCAATATTGCGCTGGACTGTACCCTTACCATAGGTGGAAGAACTACCTATGATAATACCTCTACCATAATCCTGAATAGCTGCAGCAAAAATTTCGGAAGCAGAAGCACTAAATTCATTAACCATTACAATGAGTGGACCACTATAGTGCACAGAACGATCTCTATCCTTTAAAACATTGGGAGTTCTTTCCCGGTCCTTAACTTGAACAATAGGGCCCTCTGCAATAAATAAACCCGCCATTTGAACAACATCATACAACGAACCACCCCCATTATTACGTAAATCAAAAATCAGCCCATCTATCCCCTCTTTTTTTAGCTTGTCCAATTCATCAGCAACATCGGTATAACAACGACGGCCATTGGGGTTATCAAAATCTGCATAGAAATCGGGCAAATAGATATACCCTATCTTTTTTCCATTTTCAGCTACAATTGCACTTCTCGCATATCCTTCGTCTTGAACAATTCTATCTCTGATAAGCGGTACAGTAAGAATAGTGCCGTCCAATTTCCGAATAGTCAGACGGACTTCTGTGTCTTTTTTTCCTCTGATTAACTTAACCGCATCCGTGGTCATAAATCCAGTTAAATCAACTGGCTCTTCAGCACCTTGCCCTACTTTCAAAATGATATCACCATTTTGGATTTTACCAGATTTATAGGCAGGACTTCCCGTAACAACACTAGTTATTTTAATGTTTCCATCGTCGTACTGCAGTGTCGCGCCTATTCCGTAAAACTGACCGCTCATTTCTTCATCAAAATAACGTTTATCCACTGGAGGCATAAACTCAGAATGCGGATCCATTGTTGTTGTCACTGTATTGACAAATAGATTAAACTTATCATCTTCGTTAAACTTAAGTCGTAAACGCTCAAACGTTCTACTCATTATTTTTCCCACTTTATCTCTTGCCTCTTTTTCTAATTCCACTTCCGTGCGGACTACTGATTTATCTTTTGCGTTTCGCTGCTGCTCTAAACTTTCAGCATATCGCTCTAACGTCAAGTATTTTAATTTTTGGCGCCATCTCTCGTCTCTTTCAGCTATGGAGGTTGGATAATCTAATTTATCTCCGTCCAACTGTACTTCTTCAAATTTTGAAAAAGTGAAAGGCGTTTGCAATATTTTTTTGTAGACAGCTTCGGCCTCTAGCATTCTCTTATTAAAAATGATACCAGCCTCTTTCACAAATAGCACTGGCGCTCCATTCAGCTCATCGTCGATACGATTACCATGCTTTTTTCTCAACAATTCAACATCAGATTTCAAAAAGAAGTTTTTCTCTGGATCAAGCTCTGCCAAATATCGATCAAACACTTTTGTCGAAAACAAATCATCAATTCGCTGAGGGCTGTAGTGCCCCTCTGCTAACATGCGACCTACCAGTACCAGAATAGTAGAATATTTATCGGGTGGAGCTGCTTGCTTTCCTTTTCCTAAGGATTGAAAAGTGACTACAGTAGCTACAGTTACAAGTAAAACAATTATGCTTATTCTCTTCATATTCAACCAGTATTTAAGGGTGGGATGCATGAGAATCAAAAATAATGTAAAATGATACGGTATTTTTTCTGAAACAGCGTTTTTACCTAATTTTGCAACTCCTTAACCCTCCAGGGGCAAGGATTTGATGGTGGCTATAGCTCA
>DDPN01000160.1:6890-18621 GCA_002342205.1 Chitinophagaceae bacterium UBA2467
CAGATTGTGGTTCTGAGGGTCGCCGGTTCGAGCCCGGTTAGCCACCCAAGACCTCGTTTAATACGAGGTCTTTTATTTTGAACAAAACCCTTTCATAAGCGTTATGAACCGGTCAACCCATTCTAAAATTTGACCAACAGATTAACAGCTAATTCTCGTTTAAACAGCAAACCAGACCAAATGTCATTCAAACTCTTCCCCATTCTTTTTCTCGCTTTATTTCAGGTCGTAACCTTATCGGCACAGCCTCCTGCAGGAATGAATCGAAATAGCAATTCACGCCCTTCGTTTAATGGGAACTTCTATGGAAGAGTTCTAGAAGCAACCACCGGCAAAGCCATTGAATTTGCATCTATTCAGTTATTGCAAAACAAATTTGATAGCCTCACAAAAAAAAGAAAAGAGGTGGTTATTGCGGGTATGCTTACGAACGCAAAGGGAGAGTTTCGACTGGAAAACATTCCCGTATTTGGTCAATACAAACTAAAAATTGATGTCATTGGCTATAAGTCAATTGAACAAACAATTGGCTTTGATGTAAAAATGCCTACCGGAAATAACTCGGACATGGGCGCCCTACTCTCTGCATTAGACAAAGATCTCGGGAACATAAAAATTGATATTGCAGAAAAAACACTTGAAAATGTAACGGTTAATGCAGGAACCACAGGCCTTAAACTTGGCATTGACAGAAAGGTATTCAACGTGGATAAAAATATCGTTTCAGCAGGAGGAACTGCAGTAGATGTGATGAGAAATGTACCCTCCATTAATGTAGACCTGGACGGTAATGTCACAATGCGGAATAATTCTCCACAACTTTTTGTAGATGGTCGTCCAACAGTATTGAGCCTTGATCAAATACCTGCTGATGCAATTGAAAGTGTCGAAATCATCACAAACCCTTCTGCAAAGTTTGATGCCTCTGGAGGAACGGCAGGAATCTTGAATATTATTTTAAAAAAGAACAAACGTGTAGGCTATAGCGGAAATATTAGAAGTAGTATCGACTCACGTGCCCGTCTGGGAGGAGGAGCTGATATTAATGTTAGACAAAATAAATTGAATGTATTTGGAAGTCTTAACTACAATATGCGAAAATCGATCAGCGCAGGTCTTACTGAGCGTACAACGCTGATTGCAACGCCACAAACCTATTTGAAACAAGAGGACAGCAGCATCTCAAAAGGAGAATTCATGTTTTTTAGAGGCGGCTTCGACTATTTTATTGACAACAGAAATACTGTTTCGGTTTCCGTAAATAAAGGAGGAGGAAAATTTTCTCCAACTAATGATAGTCATAGCACGATTGATTCACTTTACACCATTAGAAAACAATCTCAAAATGACCGCTTCTCCAACTCCACCAGTCAATTTGATTTTACTGGAATTACGGCAAGCTTTAAGCATCTATTCCCAAAAGCAGGAGAAGAATGGTCTATTGATTTGACACAGAATAACAGTAGCAGTGAAAATAGCAACCAAATCAAAACGGCCTATTATTCGGACCCGTTAAGCTCCTTTGTGAAAGTACAAGATCAATTACAGACGGGTACAGGCAATAATACCAACTTGGTCATTCAGACAGATTATGTGAAACCAATAAATGACAGAGTAAAAGTAGAAGCAGGAGTACGTGGCCAATGGAGAACAGTGGATAACAAGAATAATTTTTATCTGGTGACCTCAACCGGAAATGTTAATATACCTGCGTTATCTGTCAACTATAATAGCAAAGACAACGTATACGCTGCGTACGCAACTCTCTCTAAACAATTAAAGAATTTTGGTTACCAGCTGGGATTACGAGCAGAAAGCTCACTGTATAACGGATACCTGCCTGATAAAAATCAAGAATTCTCCATAGAGTTTCCGGTCAGTCTTTTTCCAAGTTTATTTATTAGTCAAAAGCTGAAAAAAAATGCTGAACTACAAGTAAACTACACGCGGAAAATCAATCGACCTAACTTTTTCCAACTCTACCCTTTTACCGACTATGCTGATTCACTAAATCTCAGCCGCGGAAATCCAGGATTGCTGCCTGAGTTTACCAACTCAGTTGAAGTTTCCTATCAAAAAACATATCAGAATAAAAATAATATTCTGGGATCCATTTACTTTAAGCATACCGACAATCTAATTACAAGATATCAGGATAAAGAAAATAACCCTATTACCGGAAAAGATGTTTTAATAAACACCTTTATCAATGCCAATAACAGCTATGTGACTGGAGCAGAATTAGTGGCAAAAACTAAAATCACGAATCAGTGGGATTTGACCAGTAATTTCAATCTATTTACTTCAGCTATTAAATTAGACGCCTCGTATCAAAACACGATTGATCCTTTTGTGAGTTACCAACTTAAGTTGAACAACACTTACAAGCTACCTAAGAATATCACCTTTCAATTGTCGGGCGAATACATTTCTAAGTCGGTTTTACCACCAGGCGGCAGCGGTGGCGGTGGTGGCGGCAATCGCTGGGGCGGCGGCGGCGGTATGTGGGGTATGGGCATGTTTGGCCAAACTAGCGCAGCACAAGGATACCAAAAAGCAAACTACTTTATTGATGCAGCCTTGCGAATTGACCTAGGTAAGAATAAGCAAACAAGCATATCACTGAACATGAATGATGTTCTACGTACCAGAAGACAACAAATCTATTCTGCTTCTGCTTTATTTACACAAGATGTGTTTAGAAGAAGAGACCCACAGTTATTACGATTAAACGTGAACTGGAGATTCGGGAAATTCGATCCAAATCTTTTCAAACGGAAAAGTAATAAGCTGATGGGCGAAGGAATGGAGAATATCAATATGTAAGGACAACTTCTATTGATTAGACTGCCTGTACTGATACAGAACTAACATCTTCCACTTTACCTTGCCCAGTACGAATCATCCGAGCTGGAAATTTCTGGACAACAATATAATCATGTGTTGCCATTACTACAGTTGTGTTGTAATCCCTTGAAATATGAAACAAGAGCCGCATAATCTCATCAGATGTTTCAGGATCTAAATTTCCAGTAGGCTCGTCTGCCAAGATTAGTTTAGGGGAATTCAATAAGGCTCTGGCAATATCGATACGTTGCTGCTCTCCTCCACTTAGCTCAAATGGCATTTTGAAACCTTTTGACTTAAGACCCACTTTATCCAGCACATCTGCAATTTTTTCATTCATTAATCGCTCATCCGTCCATCCTGTGGCTTTCAATACAAACTTCAAATTTTCATTTACGTTCCGATCCGTCAATAATTGAAAATCCTGAAAAACAACACCGAGCGTTCTACGCAGATACGGTACTTTCTTCCAATCCAAGTCTTTAAGATTAAAACCGGCTACTGTTCCCTCCCCTTCTTGCAATGCTAACTCACCATAGAGAGTTTTCAATAAACTAGATTTTCCTGAACCCGTTTTACCCACCAAATAAACAAACTCGCCTTTATTCACATTCAGATTTACATCCTGTAGCACCAAGGTAGATCCCTGGTAAATATTGACATTTCTTAATTCTATAATTGACTCTGCCATACGATTTGCTTTTGTACAATTTAATTAAATGCGACCAGGAATCAAAAAATCAATGTTTCATTATCAAGATGAACATATAGTTCTTTCTTTTCACTCTTCTCAACCCTACCAATAATCTTTGCTTCTATACCAAAAGATTTTGCCAGCTCAATCAGTGCATCTGCGCTAGAAGACGAAGTATAAATTTCCAAACGGGTTCCCAAATTAAATACCTGAACCATCTCTCTCCAATCAGCCTTGCTAGCTTTCTTTATTAAGTCAAAAATAATAGGCGGTGAAAAAAGATTATCCTTTACTATTCGAAGTGGGGATGGTAAATATTTTAGACACTTCGTTTGACCGCCCCCGCTACAATGAATCAGACCATGAATCGCATCAAAATGTTTTTCCAACATGGCTTTAAGCACCGGGGCAAAAGTTCGGGTGGGACTCAATAGAAGGTCGCCAATCATATACTCCTTTCCTTGCTCTTCCACTTTGTCTGTTAAGCGATAGGGACCGGTATAACATACAGATTGATCAATAGCAGGATCAAAAGACTCAGGAAAATGAGACGCGTAATAGGATGACAAGAGATCATGGCGCGCACTGGTCAATCCATTACTTGCAATACCACTATTATACTTGCTTTCATAATTAGACTGACCAAATCCAGCCAATCCAATGATTACATCCCCCGCTGCAATTTTCTCATTAGTTATCAATTTTGACTTAGGCCAACGAGCAGTCATTGTCCCGTTCACTGCAACTGTACGAACAACATCTCCCACATCGGCTGTTTCTCCTCCCAAAAAATGAATATCTACACCCCACTTATTCATTTCCTCAAAAAACTCTCTGGTTCCTTCAATGATAGCCGTTAAAACTTCACCAGGTATTTTATGTTTGTTTCGATCAATGGTAGAGGAAAATAAGACAGAAGATGTAACGCCTACACACAAAAGATCATCCAGGTTCATTACAATTGCATCTTGAGCAATTCCTTTCCAGATATCTAAATTGCCCGTTTCTTTCCAATACAAATAAGCGAGACTACTCTTTGTACCAGCGCCATCCGCATGCATGATATTGACCCAATTTGAATCATTGCCAATATAATCCGGGTAAATCTTACAAAAGGCAGATGAATACAATCCGGGGTTCAGGCTGCGTGTAGCAGCATGTACTTCTTCTTTTTGAGCGGATACACCGCGTTGCGCATACCGTGACATGAGTTACAAACTTACAGATTCCGTTTCGGTCAGCAAAGCAGACTGCGCTATCTTTGCAACCCGAATGAAAGTTCATTACGATATCAACTCTTTACCGGTATTCACAAGAGCCGTTTTAACCATTGGTACTTTTGATGGTGTTCATAATGGGCATAAACAAATTTTAGATGCCGTTAAACAAACGGCCAAAGAAATAAAGGGCGAGTCTGTATTGATCACTTTTCATCCACATCCTCGAAAAATAGTTAGTTCGGCTATTCTAGGAATCCGACTCATCACCACTCTAGAAGAAAGAATTCAGCTTTTAGCAAAAGAAGGCATTGATCACTTAGTTGTCGTCCCTTTTACAGATGCATTTGCCAACCAACCTGCTTCTCAATATATAGAAGATTTTCTCTTATCAAACTTTCGTCCTCACACCATCATTATCGGGCATGATCACCAATTTGGCCGAAACAGATCGGGTGATTATGCGTTGTTGGAGTCTTATGAAAAAAAAGGTGGCTTTACATTAAAAGAAATCCCGAAGCACCTAATAGAGAATATAACCATTAGTTCAACGCGTATTCGAGAATCCCTTTCAAAAAGTGAAGTAGAGGTCGCAAATAAATTATTGGGTTACGATTTCTTTTTTAGCGGGACAGTGGTCCATGGAAACAAGATTGGCCGAACATTAGGTTTTCCAACTGCCAATCTAAAAGTGGAGGATCCCGAAAAAATAGTGCCTGGAAACGGTATTTATGCGGTCTATGCTAAACCCAAGGGATTTGAAAAGGTGTTAAAAGGGATGATGAGCATTGGTTTTAGACCTACGGTAGATGGAAAAACCCGCGTGATTGAAGTCAATATTTTTGATTTTGATAAAGAAATATATGGTGAACAGTTAGAAGTTCATGTTCATAAATACCTGCGGGAAGAAAAAAAATATGAAAATCTGGCGGCTTTAGTTGAGCAAATTTCCAAAGACAAAATTCACAGCCTTTCAGTGCTGTGATTTACTGCTGTACTAGCGTCATTTTTAAAATCAATTCTTTTAACAAGGCTGCATCATCAGCAGAAGAGCCTACCCCTACGGATTTTAAATTATACTGATACAATAAAAGCAAATTACGCTCCAACCCGGGGTACCCATATATTTTAGCAGCATTAAGATAGTTTTTTATAGAGAATGGGGGCACACCCAAAATGCTTGCCAATGTTCTTTCATCGCGCTGATCTGTGCCAAAAATCATGATAGCCTTAGAAAAGAATGCATATAAAAGCGGTAGTATTAATTGAACAGGAGCTGCCTTGGTGTTTTCTTTAAAATATTGAATAATTCGATAGGCTTTTGGAAAATCACGTTGAGCTAATGCGGCTTGCAGCTCAAAAACGTTATGTTCTTTACTTACCCCTACATATTTTTCAATCACATCTTCATTAATCTCCTGCTCCTCATTCTTATTAAGTGCCAGTTTTTCAATCTCCTTTTCAATTCTGCTTCTGTCACTTCCCAAGTGATCAGTGAATAAGATCAATGCACGATCAGTAATTCGTAACCCTGCAGCTTTAAACTTTGATTCTGTCCATTCAGCAATCTCTCTCTCCGTTTGTTTTTTGAAAGAAATATAAATCCCCTTCTCCTTGATTGTTTTTGCAAACTTTTTTCGGTTATCAAGCTTCTTCTCTTTGTGTGCAATTATCAGAACTGTTGAAGCCAATGGGTTTTCAAAATAGGGCTCCAACTTTTCGATATCACGCATGTACTGCGCCTCTTTAATGATCACAACCTGGCGCTCCGAAAACATGGGGTATCTTCTGCAATTGGTAAGAACCTCACTCCAATTAGATTCCCTGCCGTACATAACGGTAAGATTAAAAGAAGCCTCAGAGGGCGATAAGAGGCTGTTTTCGGCCGCTTCAACAACTTGGTCAATAAAATAGTCCTCCTCTCCTTCTAGCCAGTAAAATGGGCTGAATTGCCCCCTTTTCCACCCTGAGATAATTGATGCAGCATCCATGAAACGCTAAATTACTTCATTTGCGTCCGCTATGAGACAAAAAAAGTCCCGCCAAATGGCGGGACTGGACTTACTTAAAACCCAATTCGATTAGAATAAGTTATATCCATAGCTCACGTAGTATAAGCCACCCACATATGGGCTACCAAAACCAGTGCGCTGATAGTTATTAGCAATGTTTGTTCCACCTACGCGGAAAGTACTCTTTGGATTTTTAGCAGGGCGATAGGTAACCTGTGCATCCCACCATCCAAAAGAAGGCAATGTACCTGTTACAAAAGTTCCTTCGTAGTAGTTACGATCTTGCCATTTATATACTACGTTAAATCCAAAGTTTTTGTACACGTTTTCATTGCGCATTCCGATATTAACGCGGTATTTAGGAGCATTGAAGTAGGTAACCACTCCAGCTTCTACATCTTTCAGTTTATCAGAAAATACGTTACCATATACAACATACTTCTTCACCCACTGGTATTCAAATCCAACACCCCAACCGGATGATTTAACCGCTTGAGAAGAGTTTTGAACATAAGAAAGGTTAGTACTGGTAAATGGAGAATAAAGATCAGAATTTGCACCAGTACGTGATTGAACTAAGGCAACCCCTACTAGGAAATCTTCGTAACGGCTGTAGTAATAATAAGCATCAACTAACAATTTCTTGCCAATAACACCTTTATATCCGATTTCGTAAGATTTAACTGTCTCAGGCTTCACTTCCTGGAAACGAGCACGAACTAAACGGATTGAGTCTGCTAAAGTTCCCGCTCTGTATGATAGAACACTTGCAGCAGTGTATCCAGGTCGAGTGCTATTCAACTTATAATAATCCTGAAACTGTGGCAAACAACCCATCAATACCCCTGAACCAGTTACTAAACTGATATACTGATTCTGATTGGTTGGGAAACGATACGCTGTTTGATAAGATAAGCGCAAGAAGTTCTCTTTAGCTAATTTGATCAAAGCAGAAACACGTGGTGTGAAGCGGCCTTTGAAATTAGTTTGCTTATCAAAACGGCCTGATGCAGTTAAGGTTAAACCACCATCTAACATTTTTCTCTTTGCCTGCAAGTATCCACCATATTCATTGACACGAATTAATTGTGCAGTATCCGCAAACAAGGTTCCTTGAGAATTCAACACCCATTGTTTCCAGCTTGCACCAGCCATTAACTCGATTTTATCTGAGAAGCCACCCATATCAGATATGTTCAGCTGTGTTTCCGCAGAATAGAAATCAGTTTTATCTAAGAACAATGCACCCCCTTTACTGATTGGGGTTGTTTTAATACGATTCATTGCATCAGCAAATGCTTTTGTACCTGGAATCAAACGAGTAGCATCAGAAGAAGCTCTTGCTGCTTGATGCAAGGTAAAGTCACTAGCCAATGTGCCATTCAAACGACGACCCTCAGAGAAGGTTCCAATATATAATGGGAACCAGCTACCACTTGGAGAGGCAGATTCATTCAAGAATGCGCCCAATGCAGTTGCATTATAAGACTTACCTGCGTTTTCCTGTGTGGTATAGGCTCTTACAAACCAGTTTTTGTGACGCAACTCTAATTTATGTTGACCCATAGTTAGATTACGAAGAGAATAACGATCTGCACCAGTGTAAACAGTAGTACCCGCACCAATGTAGCTATTCAATGATAACTCAAGGTTGTCTGTGAACTTGTAATGGATACCGCCGTTAAAACGTACGTTCAATGTATTATAATCTACCAGTTGCTCCTCTACATAACCAGTACGAGATACTGTAGTATTACCAAAATAGTTATTCTTAAGACCATTGTAGAATGGGAACATCTGATCGATCAATGGCTTTAACTGTGGACTGTTAATAGCACCTAAAACAGGAGCCGGGAAAAATGGGAAAGAATAAAATCCTTGACGCTGTGCTTCAGTAGGATAAACAGGATTACCTATTGCAGCATAATAAGAATTCAATAATGTAACAACGTCAAGAGCACCGCCAGTGGCTCCTAAAATTCCATTACGAGTTGATTGTTGAACGAAAAGAGAAAATGCGTTCATGTTAGCGCTCGTTTCATCACCATACGTGTTGATTCCATTGAAATCAGCATTGCTGGTACGATTCCCAGGCACTACTGCACTAAGAATTCCAATCTGGGCTTTGTTTCTGTAGTCTACTGCTTCCCAATCAGATCCCTTCACCATTGATGCAGCCAACTTAATCGCTAACTTATTTTTATACGCTTTAGCCCAACGGAAAGACCAATCATAAAAAGGAGCTGCCGCACGCTGCTTTTGATCAACATGCATCATACCTTGTTTAATGTTGTAGCTGAATCCCTGGTATTTGAATGGGTTTTTAGTATTGATCAAAACCGTACCGTTCATACCACCAGATCCATATAAAGCTGAAGAAGCTCCTGATAGAACCTCTACACTTTCAACGTCTAAATCAGAAGGACCTACCATGCTACCAACGGCAAAGTTCAAACCGGGCGCTTGGTTGTCCATTCCATCCATCAATTGATTTAGGCGGGTATTACCACTACTTACAAATCCACGAGTAGTGATTGTACGGAAGGTTAAACTTGCTGTGTGCACGTCTACACCCTTTAGGTTTCCGATAGCCTCATAAAAATTAGGAGCCGCAACATTACGAAGTGCAGTTGAGCTTAAACGCTCCACTGTTACTGGAGACTCCAGTAAGCGTGTGGGAGTTCTGGTAGCAGCAACCACTACTTCCTGACCCAAAGCTTCATTCACTTTCAAGTCAACAGAAATACTAGCAGCACTAGTAACATTTACTTCCTGGTCTTGATATCCAATTGAACTGAAAATCAAGGTAACTGGCAACTTAGCAACTGAGATGGAAAATTGTCCATCTGCGTTAGTATACGTGCCTTGAGAAGTTCCTTTTACGGCAACTGAAACAGCCGGCACAACTTCCTTAGAAGCTTGGCTCCGCACAGTACCTTTTACTGTAACTTGCTGAGCATAAGCAGAGAAGGAAATTAACAGCACCGCAATTGAAGAAGCTAGAAATTGGTAGCTTTTTCTCATAAATCGGAATTTTGGTTTAAAATAGGGTGGAAAAGTACGCATTGTAGGGGGACTATAAAAATTTAATTTTTAAGGGTAAAGGATAAGTTGTTGAAATCTCAAACAGACTGGTTTACCGTACTTTAGGACTCTCTTTTTACATTCGGGGCATGGGTGATTTTAATTTTAAAGATCAGACCTCTTTTTACAGGGGTAAAGTAAGGGATGTATACACTATCGGCGAGGACTGGCTGGTTATGATTGCATCGGATCGAATTTCAGCATTTGATGTAATTCTACCCCGCCCCATTCCTTATAAAGGGCAGGTTTTGAATCAAATAGCCAGCCATATGCTGGAAGCAACCCGAGATATTTGCCCAAATTGGTTGATAAACACCCCCGCTCCAACTGTTTCAATTGGGAAGAAATGTGTACCATTCAAAATAGAAATGGTTGTAAGAGGATATCTAACTGGGCATGCATGGAGAACGTATCGGGAGGGAAAGCGAGTTTTATGTGGTGCACCACTACCAGAGGGGTTAAAAGAGAATGACCCATTCCCCACCCCTATCATAACTCCTTCTACCAAGGCAGCAGAGGGACACGACGAGGACATTAGCCCTGAAGAAATAATTAAACAAGGACTTGCCAGCGAAAAGGATTGGGAAGTACTGAGCTCCTATGCGCTTCGACTATTTGAAAGAGGAAGTCAAATTGCTAAAAACAGAGGTCTAATATTAGTTGACACCAAATATGAATTTGGTAAAATTGGCAATGAAATTTTTTTGATGGACGAAGTCCACACACCAGATAGCTCTCGTTATTTTTTTGCGGAGGGGTATGATGAAAGACAACGTAAAGGAGAGCGTCAACCACAATTAAGTAAAGAATTTGTACGCGAGTGGCTAATCCAAAATAATTTCATGGGCAAAGAAGGTCAAACCGTACCTGCCATGTCAGATAGTTGGGTAGAAACTATTTCTAAACGATACATTGAACTATATGAAAAAGTGATTGGAGAAACCTTTCACCCTGTATCAATGAGTCAACAAGAAATTGGAGAGACGATAGAAAAATCACTGCAGCAATTAAAGACGATCCGTTGATTTTTTATGAGAAACCGTTTTTAATCTATCTCTGGATTTATTAAAAATGTGCTGTCCCAAATCTTTTCCCTTTCGCAGTTTTTTTCGTTCGGCTTCAGATAAGTGAAGAGTTTCCAAACAATCGGCCGAACAACATCCATTCATTTCTGTGGCACATGTTTCGCACTGAATAAATAGCAAATGACAGCCATCATTTTTGCAATTCGTATGCGTGTCTGCCGGTTTGCCACATTGATGACAACTGGCTATCACATCTTCAGTGATTCGCTCACCCAATCTTTCATCAAATACAAAGTTCTTTCCAATGAATAAACTTGGCATACCTTCTTCCTTCACCTTTCTTGCATAATTAATCACACCTCCCTCCAGATGAAATACATTCTGAAATCCTTTGTGCAACATATAAGCAGAAGCTTTTTCGCAGCGGATACCTCCTGTGCAATACATCAAGATCGTTGCATCCTTTTTGTCTTTTAGTAAATCTACCGCCATTGGTAATTGCTCACGAAATGTACTGGAAGGAATCTCTACCGCATTTTTAAAATGACCCACCTCATACTCGTAATAATTTCGCATATCAATTATGATGGTGGAAGGATCCTGCGCCAAGCGGTTAAAATCCTCAGGCGTTGCATAGTTACCCTTTCGTCGCATATCAAAAGAAGGATCCTCAATTCCATCTGCAACGATTTTATTTCGCACTTTAATATCTAAAACAAAAAAAGATTTACCATCGTCTCCCACTGCAATATTTAATCGGCACCCTTTCAATGCAGGAATCGAGTCTAAATATTCTCTTAATCCATCCAACGATGCTGAAGGGATACTGATTTGAGCGTTAACCCCTTCTTG
>DDPN01000160.1:18707-29899 GCA_002342205.1 Chitinophagaceae bacterium UBA2467
CGATTGTGCAAAGAAGTCATAAAAAGAATTTTAGTTCGATCAGAACCCCAATTGCAGGTTGGGCAAAATTCCAAATCAGCACAAAGATAAAATAAATCAAAAAACTCAACCTACATCCCCTTGAAACCAATTCGAATTCCTGAAATCACTACCCCACCCGGCTGATAGCCTGTCACATAATCAATACGGAATTGCTTCAATAGATTGTCAACACCTACAAACCACTCGACATGGTTTTTTTCTTTTGAAACATAGCAGGCATTCACACCCACTATGAGGTAGGGTTTTAGCTTTTTAACTATAGGAATTTTATTTGTCAAAAGCCCACGTAAGTTATACTCCAAATGTCCTAACCCATACCACTTTTCAGTATGACTTAATTGGTAGACAGGCAAAACTTGGAAGCTATTGAGATATTCACTGGCTAGTTGAGAGTTGTTGCCATTGAAATGGATATAATCAGGTAATGGCACAGAGTCCCTATTTAAAAATCCTCCTGTTGCCAACCGAATGCGTAGCAATCCTTTCAAACCAAAGTTGTAACTATCGGTAACACCAATTTTCCATTTGGAATACTTTCCGTCACTTTTAAAAACATTTTTTAATGCCTTCGAATAGGTAAAACTAAAGACTGGTTTATCACTGCCAACATTTACAATTCGCTCAGGTAACTTTATGTAGCGTGTTCCCGGCTGCCAACGTAAAGAAAATGACACATCAGCCAATTGATGATTTAAGATATTGCTGGATGATAACTCTACTGGATAATTGGGTGTGTAGGCTCTATCCGTTTTATTAACCCATGTATAGGAGGTAGTATTATTAAGCGCCTTTCTGTTTTCGAACCGAAAATTTAATCCTAAAGAAAGACCAGCGCCTAGTGCAGTATTGTACCCTAAGCGAAACACAAAGGCCTCATATGATTTAATACGATTTTGTTCAAATAACAAACATGACAATGTATTACCTCGATCAGTGATGGGACTCTGCGGATTAAATTGTAGAACTTGACGACCTATCCCAAAAAAGAAATTACTGCGTAACTGCGTAGCTGGCGTATAATTAGTTGAGAAATATGGATTGATATGTCCATTTAAGAGGCCTGTTCGAATCGTAAGCGCTCCTGAAATTGAACGTCGAGAAGTACCACTATCCAGTTTACTTTGAAAGCGTAAAACAGGTTGCAAAACCATGCCCTCTGCGGGGGTAAACGCAACTTGTTCTAGCAGCGGATTCAGACTTAGAGAAAATTTATTCCCCTTTGTCAAGATTGTTTGTCCAGTCAAAATCAATTTAGGAAGCGTAAACTTGTTACGAATCTTATTTAGCGAATCCAAGTAGCGCGGTTCCATTCTTCTTTTTTCGAGACTATCCTTTTTCACATAGTCAATTTGCTCCTCTGCCGTTAACGGAATAGGCCTAATTGTATCCCAATAAAGAGAAGTCCTTTTATTAGAGCTATCCTCATATCGGAGCAAAAAGCGGTCAAACGCACGCTTATTCCAAGCTGGATTTAATTGATAGCGCGAGTAAACATTAATAAAACTTCCAAATGCATCAAAGCCGAACTTCTTAGCTGCTGGATATAATACTTGACTAGCTAACATCCATCGACCCCGGTCTACTTCCTGGTATAACTGCACAAAACGAAGTGTGTCTACTAATTCAAGTTGTTGCGATTTATTCAAAAGTAATTCCACTGAATGCAATTGCCAGTCCTCTTGTACAATGGAGATCTCACCTTCAAAAAGAGGCTCACCCTTTCTTTTTGGAATAACTTTTATTCTGCTAATTAATTTTTCATTTTCCGAAAACGTCCCTAGCAATTTATAACGATAAAAAGAAAATGCGTTAGAAGCTAATGGAGAAACAAAACCACGCGGATTCAACTGAGTGCCTGTTAAAACCAAGTTTTTATAGAGCGAGTATTGGTCGGGCACTGCTAAACCAAAACCATCTGTATTCCCACTTACTTTTGAAGAGACTACAACAATCTTTTTTTCCTTTTGATTCTGTTGAGAAAATCTGGAAATCGTTTCTGATAAATACAAAATCTTTTTTTTACTTGAATCACCATCTTCAAAATCTACCTTTTGTGACAGAAAACGACTTGGGAAATCACGTAACCGCAGTTGGCCTTTGGAGTACACCTCACAGTTAAATGATTCGGAATTTGTTTGATTTTGCTCTTGTCTGCGAATCATTTCACGGATCAGTCTGTTCGCAGGATTTTCTTTATTAGAAACTGTAATAGTAGGTAAAACCAACTCTTGTTTTTCTAAAAAAAAGTCAAGCGTAACCGCATACCCTTCAACCTGTATCTGTTTTTCTTGGGTAGCATATCCTACATATTGACACGAGAGACGATAGACCCCAGGTTGGAGTTCAATTTCATAAAAGCCCTCTCCGTTGGCTGTCACACCCTTACCCTTTCCGATCACCAAAATTGAAGCAAAAGGAAGCGCATGCCCGTCTTTATCTGCAACCTTGCCACGAATGAGTGTACAATTACCTTGCAGCGAAAAAAACTGAACAATAAAATAAACAATCCCAACCCTTAGAAAATACCAGCGCACTCAACTTTTGTTTTTGCTCATGCGAAGATAACTTCCCGTAATGGCAGTTACTCCTCCCAAAAGCCCTCCGATTATACTGGTAAGCATTAATAATGCAGCTGATGAGCCCTGTAAGGGAAATATCGAAGCGATTTGTTTTGACAAAATGCTTGCATTTTGCCAATCAATCCACCAAGCCAGTCCACCCCAGGCTAAAAACATTCCTAAGAAACCTGCGGCAAATGCTCTGGAAGGAACTTGATGTATAACAAGTGCAACTAAAAAAGATACACAAACAAAACCCCACCAGGGAACTCCGCTGATCAGTGAGATGCCTATGCCTCCCAACAGAGTGGCTATTATAGATAAAGAAAATTTCATACGTAAGTTTTTAAGATTTTTTTACTTGTAAAGTCCATTTAATGCGTGCATCACCTTTATCATTATCTCTCATGAGCCAACATTTGTTGTACTCACCTTTTTCCCAAACTGAAACATTATTATCATAAAAACGGCTACCTGGATTGCCACTTTGACCTCCTGGAAAAACACCATAAGCTTCAATACCATCAACCAAATGCACAATCATTCTCCAACTTGGACCATGACTATGCTTGATTGCATTTACGATATTACCGTAACCCCCTACTGTCAAGCCTTTTCGGGCGAATGCAGGCAGCGCATCTTTTAGTAAATGATAAATACTGGGATTCATAAACTTACTCCATACCAACTTTCCTTCCGCCTCTTTTTGTTGCAAATTGGCCGCTGCTTTTTTAAAAGCAGTTGTAACAGTGATAGACAACGTTTCTTTTTGTGGTGTCGTAATATCATCGGCATATACTAGCGCTGTATCTTTTAATAATAATTCCAAGGTAGTCTGCTCTGTTGGCCACGTAGCAGCAGGGCTGGTACGATTCACCTCGTCTGACCATATTGAAAATTGTACGCTATCCCAAAAGCATTGAAAAATAGTCTGCCCGATTGAGTTGGGTGTTGCATACAAATCCCAATTTTTAAACTGCTGGAGATAAGACAATTCCTTTGCGTTCAGCTGGCTTTCTATTACATTTTTCAATAATACAGGCCGAAGATCTTCAGCAGAGGTATTAAAATAATCATAGTGTAACGCCATCATATCTGCAGGAGTAATTCCAGACATGGATGCTAACTTTTTATCAATTCTAATCCCACGAGCAGTAATGTAACTACCAGGAATAAAATAGGGATACGTAGAATCTGCAGCGCGCTGATTGGCACTTTGCAAATACCCACGTTCTGGATTTAAACTATGTGGATTTTCTTGTTGTGGAATATATCCTTGCCACAAAAAACTGCTGTCTTCACCAGGCATTACATATAAGCCCTGCTTATCCCAACGAGCCGGGAACTTACCCTGTTGCCAAATGGCGATATCACCTGTACGTGAGGCAAAAATGAAATTTTGTCCAGGACAGGTGAAAGTGCGAATTGCTTCTTCGTAATCGGCGTAATTATGTGCTCGATTTAATTTATAAAAAGTCATTCCCTCGTTACTTGGGTCATGAGCTGCCCATCGTACGGCAAGATTTCTATTGGCAGAAGCACCTGTCGAAAATTGTTTGTCAAACTGAACAGGACCAAAAATTGTATAGGCTACAGTGTCAAAAACGGATAAACTGTCTTTGACTTTTATTTCTTCGACTCGAAGTTTAGAGGGCACCCATTTTCCTGCAAACCAGTATTCTTTTTTACTATCATCTTTGAATTTAATTTCATAATAATCTTTGACATCACGTTGAGAATTGGTAACTCCCCAAGCGATACTGTCATTAAAACCAATCACTACAAATGGGCATCCAGGCAATGAAACCCCATATGCGTTAGAGCTAGTTGACTTAAGTTGAATCTCAAACCAGATAGAAGGCAAGGAGAGTTCGAGGTGAGGATCATTAGCTAGTATAGGGGCTCCACTTTTTGTTTTTGATCCCGCCACAACCCAGTTATTACTTCCATTACCCGGATCAGGTCTGTCAATAATTTGAGCAGCTACCGTTTGCTTATTATTTAAATAAAGCGAATCAGCAATAGCTGGTTTTGCAGGAATAACACCCGGTTTTGGGTAAAGCGTTCCGTTGGGGACAATGGGGAGTAATGAATCAGGCACCTGCGGATACAATCTGGACAACTCTTCTGGCATAAAAATTGATTTCGCATTGGTGTTTGCTAAATCATTTTCTGTTCCAGCTGAGAGCATTTTAGCCATCATTTTTAATAATAATGCCGACTTTAGATTTGTCCACCGCTCTGGAGTCACATGCATTAATTTATACTCAATTGGTAAAGCCGCCTCAGTCAATTGATCAATGTAAGAATTAACTCCTGCGGTATATGAATCAAAGATGGTTTTAGATAAAGGATCCTCCTCCATTTCTTTCAATGCATTTTCTGCAGCAAAAACCATCCCGAGGCGACGTTGCTCACGATCAAAATTAATCGCCTTTGACCCTGCCAATTCACTCGCCCGGCCAGCCGCAGCTCTTGTTTGCAAATCAATTTGAAACAACCTGAAACGAGCATGTAAATACCCTTGAATAAAATAAAGATCTTCCTCATTTTCTGCAAAAACATGCGGAACTAATCGATCATCAAAATAAACAGTAGCATCGCCTTTTAGCCCTTTCAATTGTAAGGTTCCACCATAATCCATTCCAATGGGTTCGGCATTCTGCCAAAAACCATATTGAGGGCTTAAAAATTTTCCGAGTGGTGGAATTTTACCGAGTGGGCGATCGAGCGCTACTACCAATGCAATAGATAGCGTGGCGGATGCTAAAAACGGAGCAATACGCATAACAGGATTTTGTAGAGGAAAGGTAAGAATAAAGATTCAGCTTTCCTTTCCCGTTAACATAGGCACAAAGGAGAATTCATCAAATATCTCTTCCCGTGTTGCCCCATCGCTGAGCTTAGTAATTTTTTTCATTTGCTGAATATTCCCCTCTCCAACAGGAACAACCATCCATCCTCCTGGACGCAATTGCTCTAAAAGAGCAAATGGAATTTGGGGTGCAGCTGCCGTAATCAAAATTTTATCAAAGGGAGCAAACGTAGGAAGCCCTTGATAGCCGTCGCCATAAAAGAATTTTATACCAGGTTGCTTTTGAAGCCATTCAAATTGTTTATTGGAATCGAACAACTTTCGCTGCCGTTCAATTGTATAAACTTGCGCCCCCAATGTAGCCAACACAACAGCTTGATAGGCACTACCTGTACCTACTTCAAGTACCCGCTCATACTTTTGAATACTTAAAAGCTGAGTTTGATACGCAACGGTGTAAGGATGTGAAATAGTTTGTCCTTCTCCAATTGGAAAAGATCTGTTTTCGTATGCGATCTCTGCGAAAGCGGAATCCAGAAAAAAGTGACGGGGAACCTGTGCGATTGCTTGTAATACATTTTCATCGCTGATCCCGGCTTTTTTTAATTGATCTACCAATTTATGCCGAAGACCCTGGTGACGATGTTTGTCCTCTACTGGCCTCATACATTCAAATCTGAAATGATTGACTTTATTCTGTTTTTCAATTGGATCCCTACCTGATCAAACTGATCAGCAGTCGCAAGATTTTCTTTGACACTAAAATAGAATTTGATCTTTGGTTCTGTACCACTTGGACGGGCGGATATCACACTACCATTTTCAAGCAGAAATTGAATAACGTTAGATTTTGGAAGTGATAGAGACCACTGCTCACCAGTTTTAATATTTCGACCTATTTGCTTTTCAAAATCTAACACTTCTATCACAGCGGATCCGCCGAGTTGAAGTGGAGGCTGCTTTCTAAACCCGTCCATCATTTCAGCAATTTCTTCTTGACCTTTTCTTCCTTTGCGAGTAATTGAAATAAGCTCTTCCAAATAGTAGCCGTGTTGAACACAGAGGTCAATTAATTTTTCATACAAACTTCTACCCTTTTCTTTTTCATAAGCAGCCATTTCACACAACAGGGCCACAGCACTTACGCCGTCCTTGTCACGAATTTTATCTCCAATCATCAATCCAAAACTTTCTTCACCACCAATAATATAATTTTCATTCTTTTCCTTCTCACGAATCAAATCGGCAATCCATTTAAACCCAGTCAACACTCTGTAACAATTAACCTGATTGGCTTTTGCCAACACATCAATCATCGGAGTTGTTACAATCGTAGTAATCACCATATCATTGGACTGCGCCAATCCTTTCTCTTTCCTTGCCTCTAATAGGTAGTTAAAAGCCAGGACAGCCGTTTGATTTCCATTTAATAATACCCACTCTCCTGCTGTATTTTTTACACCTATTGCCAGACGATCTGCATCAGGATCGGTTCCACACAAAATATCTGCATCAATTTCGGCTGCTAGTTTTAATCCCAGATGCATTGCTTCCGCCTCCTCTGGGTTAGGATATTTCACGGTTGGGAAATCACCATCAGGCTTTGACTGCTCTTCAACTATATGAATATTTTTGAACCCAAATTTTCTTAGAACGGGAGGTACCAATTTTATACCCGACCCATGAATGGGAGTGTAAACAATTTTAAGATCAGCATGCTTTTCAATAACGGTTGGGTATATACTCAACCCTTTTACCATTGAAATATATTGCTGGTCCATTTTATCTCCCAAAGATGATATCAAGTTTTCGCCACCCGTCCACTTCACATCATTAACCCCGTTAATTTTCTCTACTTCCCGAATTACATTTTTATCATGCGGAGGCACTAATTGCGAACCATCATTCCAGTATGCTTTATAGCCATTATATTCTCTTGGATTATGGGATGCTGTGCAAACCACTCCCCCTTGACAACCTAATTCTCGGATTGTAAATGATAACTCAGGGGTTGGGCGTAAATCTTCAAAGAGATACACTTTTATTCCATTTGCAGCAAATACCTGTGCAGTAGTTTCAGCAAAAAAGCGACTATTGTTCCTACTATCATGCGCAATAGCCACACTAATTTCTCCTTGAAAAACACTCTTTAAATAATTAGCAAACCCCTGCGTTGCCATGCCAACCGTATATTTATTCATACGGTTTGTTCCGACGCCCATTAAACCTCGCAAACCTCCTGTACCAAATTCTAAATTTTTATAAAAGGCGTCTTCTAGTTCAACCGGATTGGTTTCAAGCAGCCGATTGATTTCCTGTTTCGTTTTATCATCATAATTACCTACTAACCACTTATTCAAATTCTCTTGTGCAATAGGATCCATTGTAATTGATTTTTGAAAGCGGAAAGTTACCGAAATTTGGGAGTACATATGCGCGTTATACTCTTTGTAATTCTGCTAAACCTAATTGTAGCCAATTTGTCAATTAACGCACAGGTTCAGTTAACGGATACCTTATTTAAAACACAAGAAAAAAGAAAGAAAGAATTACAACAACGGATTAAATGGATGACCGCGGCAAATATTACGGGATACGGTGCCGCAATGACTGGGCTCTATACAGCTTGGTATAAGCAATATCCCCAATCTTCATTTCATACGTTCAATGATTGGGGTGAGTGGAAACAAATGGATAAAGTTGGGCATGTTTACAGTGCCTATATAGAAAGCATGGGAAGTATGGAGTTGTGGAATTGGGCAGGACTTGACAGAAAGAAGAGAGTTTGGATTGGCGGACTAAGTGGAGCTGCCTACCAAACCGTAATAGAAATTTTAGATGGATTTAGTGCCCAATGGGGATGGAGCTGGGGTGATTTTTCTGCAAATATTGCTGGTAGTAGTTTATTAATTGCACAGGAGCTAGGATGGAAAGAACAACGAATTGAATTAAAACTATCTTATCATAACGTTCGCTATAGCGACCCGATTCTCAACAATCGTTCAACACAATTATTCGGATCCACAACTTCCAGCAGGTTTTTAAAAGACTACAATGGACAAACCTATTGGGCCAGTGTATCCCCGGCACCTTTTCTAAAAAAAGGGAACTGGCCCGCCTGGTTAAACATTGCGGTGGGTTATGGTGCATCTGGCATGTTGGGTGGATTTGAAAATATTTCAAAAGATATAAATGGAAATATAGTTTTTGACAGAAGAGAGTTGCCTCGCTACCGACAATGGTATATAGCTCCAGATCTTAACTGGAAAAAAATAAAGACGAACAAAAAAGGAGTACGACTGCTTTTCACACTATTGAATGCATTTAAATTACCTGCACCTACTCTCGAATTTTCTAGAGGGCGTTTCAAGATGCACCCACTCTATTTTTGATCAGTTTTGGCTTAATTTAGCAAATCAATTTCAACCATGAATTTATTGCAACCCCTTCTTTTTGCAGTGGTGACTTTTGTTTCTGTTTTTTGGGCTACTCGTAGTGCTAAAAAAATTATTCGAAACATTAGGCTGGGAAAACCGACAACTATAAAAGGTGATAAATTTTCTCGTTGGAAAAATGTTTTTCTTCTTGCATTTGGACAGCAAAAAATGTTCCGTAAGCCTGGCGTTGCAATTTTACACTTATTTGTATACTTGGGCTTTGTAATTATCAATATTGAAATTGTTGAAATCATTATAGATGGCCTGACGGGTGAGCACCGAATTTTTGCACCGTATTTAGGTCCCCTCTACACCTTATTGATTAATTCATTTGAATTACTGGCCGTACTTGTAATTGTCGCTTGTGTTTTGTTTTTAATTCGCAGAAATATACTGCCTATCAAACGTCTAAAAAGTAAAGACTTGGATGGATGGCCGCGAAACGATGCTACTATTATTTTGGTTACAGAGATCGTTCTAATGAGTCTTTTCCTTTTGATGAATGCTAGTGATACATTGCTACAGAATAGATCAGTTAGCCCCTACTCTGCACACCCATCTGGGTCATTTTGGTTTTCTTCGCTGCTCCATGCACTTCTTCAAAATACTGCCAGCTCAACGCTAATCTTAGTAGAACGTAGTACATGGTGGCTGCACATTTTAGGTATTTATGGATTTTTAAACTATTTGCCTACCTCCAAACACCTACACATTTTACTTGCGTTCCCAAACGCTTACTATGCTTCGTCAGATCCTGCTGGCAAAATGGAGAATATGCCCTCAATACAACAGGAGGTACTCTATGCTATGCAACCAGAATTAGCTCCCGCCAGCCAGGAGGGAGTTCCGTCAAGATTTGGAGCTAGAGATGTTCAAGACCTCACTTGGAAGAATTTATTAGACGCATATAGCTGTACAGAATGCGGTAGATGTAGTAGCGCCTGCCCAGCAAATCAGACCGGGAAACTTTTATCGCCTAGAAAAATCATGATGGACACACGTGACCGATTAGAAGAAGTGGGTCTATCCATTGATAAAAATGGGCAATGGAAAGAGGATGGACG
This sequence comes from Chitinophagaceae bacterium UBA2467, assembly GCA_002342205.1. Lineage (GTDB taxonomy): Bacteria > Bacteroidota > Bacteroidia > Chitinophagales > Chitinophagaceae > JJ008. The sequence continues at coordinate 28,624 of DDPN01000160.1, forward strand.
TTCTTTGCTACATGACTACATTTCTGTGGAAGAATTGAATGCATGTACTACCTGCAACGCATGCGTCCAAGAGTGTCCTGTCAGTATTAGTCCTTTGGATATTATTCTTCAACTTAGAAGAAATCTTGTAATGGAAGAAAGCAACACTCCAGCAGAATGGGCCGGCCTATTCAGTAATGTTGAAAATAACTTTGCACCTTGGAAGTTCAGCCCTTCGGATCGAGAAAACTGGATTCATCAATCCTGATGCGGCTTCTTTAGCCAGTGGGACTCCCACTTATCTAATTTTTCGCCCGCCTTATTCTTCTCTTCTTTGGGATTATTCATTCGATGCACTGCATCCTTTTTTTGTAGTAGTCTAAAAAGCTGCCAACCGGCAGAAACTAGAAAAACTACTCCAATTACCCCGCTTACGATAGATTGATTATTAGATATTGCCGAGGCAACCAACTGGCCTCCAAAAATAAAAACAGAATTTCCTAAAAAAGTGCCTATTCCAATACCAATAATGTAGGCATTATAATGGGAGTGCTTGGGTTCGATAAATCCTTTTGCTAAAAGCACTGAACTCCATCCAAACCAGAATGGAATCTGAACAGGGTTAATCGCGCTCATCAAAAACCCAAGTAAAATTTTTGGCAATGTGCTACTTAAGATTGGATTACCGGCATGGGATGCAGGAAGCGTTGCTGCATAAAAACTTGAACCTGCTAGTGCGAGAAGGAGTGCAAGAGTCATCCAATCGAAAAACAATAACAATCTCACCTGCCTACGTATCCAGTCCATAGCCACCAATGAAAGTCTGACATAAATAATCTCTGCCAACAAAGAGCCAATCGAGAATTGAATAGCCGCCTTTACCCCATCAGTTATTGAAATTTGCATGGCCGCCACATTAAGTGTACCAAGAGGTAAAGAGCCAATAAAACTTACCAATAAGCCGGTGAATAAAACTCTTACTAAGATTAACATCAAACAAATCTTTTATATACCAGAAACATCTAGTTTTTCCAATTGTTCAAAATGAACGCGTGCCTTTTGTAAAAAGTTCCAACCCCTTTTAAACTCCCAATACCTATGTCCGTTTCGATGATTATGTGCACTAATTTGATATAATGCCGACCAATGAGACAATAATACACGATAGGCCCCGAATAGACTCATGCCGCAATCATAAATATGATTAGGCTCAGCGCCACATCCATTGAATTCCAAAATACTAAACTCTTTTCCTTCCTTTAAAGCCTGTACAGAAGAGGCCTTGATATCATAACGG
>DDPN01000082.1:0-6613 GCA_002342205.1 Chitinophagaceae bacterium UBA2467
CTTCCTAATCCAAAATCCTGTTTGATTGTCTGTAAGGGGCTAGGAGCGGGGGTTTTTAATTGAGCCTGCCCAGCAGAAAGTATCATTAATGAGAGGGCAAGAAATACAAGTTTTTTCATGTGAATGAATTTTTAGGGATACAAAATTAGTGATTGCCTATGAAAGCCAACTATTCAGTTTTAACAAACCCGGGGTGGAACTGTTGCAAGGTTTTTCGAAGAAATTCACGATCCAGATGCGTATAAATTTCCGTAGTTGTAATACTGGCATGGCCCAACATCTCTTGCACTGCACGTAGGTCTGCGCCACCCTCAATTAGATGGGTCGCAAATGAATGCCTGAATGTATGCGGCGAAACTGTTTTGTTAATTCCTGCACGTTTAGCCAGATCGCGAATAATATAAAAAACCATCACTCGTGATAGGGGTCCCCCTCTTTTATTTAAAAAAACAAAATCCTCATTACCTCTCTGGGGTTGAATCTGTGTACGAGTGGTCTGTTTGTAAAGTTGGATATACTTGATTGCGCTGTCTCCTATGGGAACGAGCCTTTCTTTATCGCCTTTTCCTCTTACTCTGACAAACCCAAGGTCTAAGTAAAGTTTAGAGAGTTGCAATTGGACCAATTCGCTTACACGAAGGCCACAACTATACAATGTTTCCAGCATGGCTTTGTTTCGGGTGCCTTCTGGCTTACTCAAATCGATTTGAGCAATTAGGTTTTCAATTTCTTCAAAGCTGAGTGTGTCCGGTAGAGTTCTTTTTCGTTTAGGGGCCTCTAGTAAGGTGGTGGGGTCAGTTTGACTGATTTGTTCGAGAATACAATAGCGATAAAATGATTTAATGCCAGATAAAATACGTGCTTGCGAACCAGCCGAGAAGCCCAACTCATGAATCCATTTTAAAAAAATGCGCAAGTCAGCTGGCTCCACTGCAGCAGGTGATTTTGGTTCCTTACTGATGGTAAGAAATCGAACCAGTAATTCAACGTCTCTTATATAGGCCTGTACGGAGTTATCGGAAAGAGACTTTTCCAGTTGTAGCCAAGCTTTGAATCCCTTGATAGAAGGCTCCCACATGTGTATTACTCCAGAATAATTTTCTTTTCCTTTTCAACCCAGTCATTTCCAATTTTGATTCGTACCCAAATGCGGTCTCTGGTAACATTAACACTGTCAATGTGATCATGTAATGCGTCGTAGTCAATATCCAATTTTTGGCCAAAAGTCATCATTGCTTTTTTACCCTCTATAGCGTCTTCGACAAAAATATTTCCTCGATCGGTGTTCACGATCAGCCCCTCTGCAATTGAAAATTTAGGATCCATGGGGTTGATGCCACTACTTTTTAAACTAAATGGCGTCTCTTTGTCATAAGGCAATTTAATTTGAAAGCCTCTTCCGGTAAGACAGTCATTAAATAAGATCCAGGCATATTTATTCTCATTAAACTGCGCTCGTACAAAATCTTTATTGATTTTAATGGAGGCCCCAATAAGGTAGGAGAATCCAATTTTTCGATTCGTTCCAAGTCCCTCATAACTCCATATCAGCGTGTCAGGAAGACAATTTGCAATGGATATTTTAACGGTAGGTTTACTTTGATGCGTTCCGGTGAAGCTAATTGTATCGCTACTGCAGCTCGTATCGCAGAAAGTGGGGGGAGGAGAAGAGAACCAATTACAAGACGAAAGAAAGATAAAAGGCATGCTCAAGGTGAGCAGCAAGAGGATTCGCTTCATGGCGATTGTTTTGTCAAATTTAAATGCTTTGATTGATTATCTTCGCTAGCCATGAAAAACAAGAAATCATTTTCTCTTCGCTCATTTATTTCGAAAAGAAATAAAGCACGCAGACGGATGCGTATTTTTTTGACTAAGCTCGAAAAGCAAAAGCCGTCTGGCATCGATAAAAAAATTGGTAAGTGGGAAAAAGAAGTATGGAAAGAAGTTGACTGCCTCTCCTGTGCTAATTGCTGTAAGACGATGACTCCTACGTACACAGTGAGGGATTTAAAGCGTATTTCGAAGCATTTCGGAATGACGGTTACCGAGTTCAAGAAAAAATGGCTACACAGGGAGCGCGGTGGTGACAGGGATTGGATGAATAAGAGCACTCCTTGTCAGTTTTTGAATAAAAAAGATAACAAGTGTTCTATCTATGCGATCCGACCTGCTGATTGTGCAGGCTTCCCACACCTTGCAAAGGATTTTCAGGATTTTGTTCATATCCACCACCAAAACGTGGATAGTTGTCCTGCTACTTTTGCTTTGGTTGAAAAAATGATGGCTGATTTTCAAAAGTAGACATCCGAAAATAGCTCCACGATAGGTTCTTGTTCGGGAACTAAGGTTACCGCAACAACATCATACTGCACCCATTTGTATTTTTTGTGGAGCGCCAGAAATGATTGAGAGGCCCGTTGAAAATGGATGAACTTTTTATAGTTCACACTTAGTTCTGGGCCTCCGCAACGTGTAGTTGTTCTCGTTTTTACCTCGATAAAATGAATGAATTCATTGTGAAGTGCAATAAGATCAATTTCAAGTTTTCCAAATCGCCAATTTTTATAAATGACAATATAGCCCTGTTGAGAGAGCCAGTTGGCGGCGAGCATTTCTCCTTTTTTTCCAGTTTCAATATGAGACGTCATCCATTATCTTTACGATAAGTATAATAGATTCGCTGTATGAGTTCAATATATTTAGTTAAAGGAGTGGTGAAGCATTACGATTGGGGCGGTCATCATTTTTTACCCGCCTTATTGAATGTTGAGGATACGCAGCAGCCCTTTGCTGAGTATTGGATGGGAACGCATCCGCAGGGGGTTTCTCAGCTGGAAAATGAAGATGGTTCCAGTTTTTCCTTAAAAGACAAGTTGAATAACCTAACCTTTTTACTGAAAGTATTGGATGTAAAGGATATGCTGTCCATACAGGTTCATCCCACTAAGGCGGCTGCTAAAATTGAGTTTGAGCGAGAGAATCGGGAAGGAATTGATTTATCTGCTCCTACCCGCAACTATAAAGACGATAATCATAAGCCCGAGCTGATGGTAGCTCTAAGTTCATTCTGGTTACTCCATGGGTTTAAAGTAGAGCAACAGTTGAAAGAGACCTTGGAAACGGTAAGCGAGTTTGCTAGTCTACTTCCGGTTTGGGAAAAGGGAGGAAATGAGGCGCTTTACAAGCATGTTATGAATTTGTCACAACAAGAGACAGATCAACTTTTGCTGCCTTTGCTTAAGAGACTATCCAACCAGTATCAAAAAGGAGCGTTGCCAAAAAGCTCACCCGATTTTTGGGCAGCCAGAGCAGGGGAGATGTATTGCAAAAATGGACATGCCGACAGGGGAATTTTTTCAATCTACTTTTTTAACCTCGTGCACGTTAATCCTGGCGAGGCTGTGTTTCAGGACGCCGGCATTCCTCATGCTTATTTGGAGGGACAGAATGTTGAAATTATGGCCAACTCTGACAACGTATTAAGAGGCGGCCTTACATCCAAACATGTTGATGTTTCTGAGTTGATGAAGCACACACGTTGTGAGGGTATCGTTCCCCAACTATTACTACCCCAAAAAAAGGACGAATCTGTCAAATGGTTTGAAACGCCTGTATCTGATTTTCGTTTGGGGGTATTAACACTGGAAGGAGGCTTAATAAAGGAATTACAGATGGGTCAGCCTTGCTTTCTATTAAGTTTAGGTGGTACTGTGGAGTTAACCAGTGTGAAAACACAAGTGACACTTAAACAAGGCCAGATTGCTGCATTTTGGGATGGGGCAGCGCCATTGACTGTATCATCTGTATCAAACACAGTAGTTTATATTGCTACCAGTGGTATCCACACTAGTTAATAACTAACTGCAAGAGTTTCTTCAATTCAATTAAATTTGCTACACATCACCCGAAACATTTTCTCATGAACAACCTTTTCAAGTCGGTACTTTTTGCAACTCTTTTAGTAATCATTACTACAGCTTGTAAATACTTTTTTGGACCTGAAATTGCACTTTCTGGTTTTTCTCCAGTGATTGCGATTGCTTTGTTCTCAGGTTTTGTGATACGTCAAAAAGAATGGTTGTTTTTCTTTTCGCTTACTTCTTTATTTGTCAGTGACCTGGCCATTGAATTGTTATACCAGAATGGCTTATTTGATTATGCAGGCGTATACGCTGGTCAATGGAAAAACTATGCGCTGCTTCTATCCATCACTTTTGTTGGGTATTTATTTCAAGGTCGCTCGGTGAAAGGAATTTTTGCAGGAGCTTTCTCTGGCGCTACACTTTTCTTTTTGCTCTCTAATGGTATGGTTTGGTTGTATTCTTCTGAGGCTATTTATAGTAAAGACTTGGCTGGATTAACTACTTGTTACATTGCGGGATTGCCCTTCTATAAAAATTCAGTGTTGTCTACACTTGTTTTTTTACCAGGCGTTCTTTTCCTCTATAATTATTTATCGCTGCGTAAAAAGGCAATCGTACTAGCTTAATCGTACAGGTAAAACTTTACGCTTCCTTTTCTTGCTCGTAAACCTGATCGGAAATTTTTGATCCATTGATAGCGGCATTGGTTGCTAACTCATCACATTTGTTGTTGTAAGGATTGTCTGCATGACCTTTGACCCATTTAAATGTTACGTGATGTAATTGGAGTAATGCATGTAGCTCTCTCCACAGATCTGGATTTTTTTTGCCGCCTTTGAAATTTGTTGCAATCCATTTTTTTAGCCAGCCCTCTTTGATTGCCTTTACAACATATTGGCTATCGGAGTAAACAGTAACATGTAGTCCATTTTTTTTCAGGGCTTTGAGTCCTTCAATAACCGCCATTAGTTCCATTCGATTATTGGTAGTGAAATGAAAACCCTGGGCTAATTCTCGTTCAAGTGTCCCGTATTTTAAAATGACTCCATAGCCTCCCGGACCAGGGTTTCCTCTGGAAGAACCGTCAGTATAGATTACAACATGTTCGCTAGTCATATTTATACTTGAAAGACACCGGTTTGAAAGGGGGGGATTGTTGGATTCTCATTGGCAGCGGCAATACCTTGGGCAAGAATTTCTCTGGTATTTACGGGGTCAATGATGTCATCAATCCATAGCCTGGCTGCCGCGTATAGGGGATTCATCTGTTCCTCATATTTTTTTTGAATCCTTGCCAGTAATTCTTTTTCAGTAGCAGGATCCACTTCCTTGCCCTTTGCTTTTTGTGCAGCCACTTCAATTTGTAGAAGTGTTTTAGCAGCTGATTCTCCTCCCATCACTGCAATTTTTGCTGTGGGCCAGGCAACAATTAAACGAGGATCGTATGCTTTTCCGCATAGCGCATAATTACCTGCGCCAAACGAATTTCCGGTAATCACGGTGAACTTTGGAACCACAGAATTGGCAACAGCATTGACCAGTTTTGCACCGTCCTTAATAATGCCAGATTGTTCACTACGGCTTCCTACCATGAATCCAGTTACATCTTGGAAAAATACAAGTGGTATTTTCTTTTGGTTGCAATTCAGGATAAAACGGGCTGCTTTATCAGCGCCATCGTTGTAGATAACACCACCCATTTGCATTTCACCTCTACCACTTTTTACAATCTTTCGTTGGTTGGCAACTATTCCTACTGCCCATCCCTCAATGCGTGCATACCCACACACCATGGTCTTTCCATAGTCTTGTTTGTAGGGTTGAAAACTATCCTTGTCTACAATGCACGATAAAAGCTCGTAGGTGTCATAGGGTTTCCCATCCCTTGGAAAGAGGCCATAAATGGAAGCAGGATCCTTAGCGGGTGCTTGTGCTTTAATGCGATTAAAGCCCGCCTTTGGTTTGTCGGCAAAAAGTCCAACCAGTTTTCGAATATGATCTAAGCATTCCTCTTCAGTTTTGAAAGTAGCATCAGCGGTACCGCTAATATTTGCATGCATTTGAGCACCTCCCAAACTTTCATTATCTACATCTTCACCAATGGCCGCTTTTACCAAATAGGAACCTGCTAAAAACACGGAGCCATTTCCCTCAACCATTAAGGTTTCGTCGCTCATAATTGGTAAATAAGCACCACCTGCTACACAGGCTCCCATCACTGCAGCAATCTGTGGAATTCCCATTGCGCTAATTTTGGCATTGTTCCTAAAGATTCTACCAAAGTGTTCTTTATCGGGAAATATTTCGTCTTGAAGGGGAAGAAACACGCCTGCACTATCCACCAGATAAATAATTGGCAGGTGATTCTCCATGGCGATTTCCTGTAACCGAAGATTTTTCTTACCCGTAATAGGAAACCAAGCTCCTGCCTTGACCGTTTGATCGTTGGCTACTACCACACATTGCTTGCCACTGATGTAGCCAATGCCCGCTACTGTTCCTCCTGCGGGGCATCCACCAAATTCGGGGTAGAGGCCGTGTCCGACAAACTTGCCAATTTCAACAAAGGGAGCATTTTTGTCTAGTAGATAGTCGAGTCGCTCCCGTGCTGTCTTTTTATTTTTTTCGTGTTGTTTGTCTATTGACTTCTTGCCCCCGCCTAACTCAATTTGTTCTGCAGTTTGTCTCAGCTGACTAACTAAATTGCGTAGATGGTCTTCGTTTTTATTGAATTCAATATCCACGTT
>DDPN01000082.1:6717-6858 GCA_002342205.1 Chitinophagaceae bacterium UBA2467
TCCACCATAATAAGCAGGGATCGTTGATTGAATATACTTGTAGTAGTTGTCTTGCTGTTGCAGATCTGTTAGAATGGCTTTTTTCACTTTAGTAGCCAATTCAGTCATTCCTGCTTTGTAGGCTGCTTCTAAATAAATCAA
>DDPN01000001.1 GCA_002342205.1 Chitinophagaceae bacterium UBA2467
ACTTCCAATAAGGCCAATTAAAATGCCCCCTTTTTGCATACTTGCAAACATACAGGGTTTCGAGTGAAAGAGTCGTTAATCCTCCCCGGTTTCCGCTGTGAAATCTTCTAAATCGTGTAGGGCAATTGTTAGTTGATTCGTTTTTACAAATTGACACCAGTGACAGTCATCCTTTCCGCAGCCTGTATAAAAGTCTCGCTGCTGAATTTTATTCCACACGGTGGTAATCTGCTCTTTTACAATTTCAACATCTGTTGGCGTGATGATAATTTTTTTCCGCTGGTATTCCTTTTGTTTGTCTGGTTCAATGAAGTCAAACTCTGTGCTCACGGCCGACCAGCCTCTTTGCTCATAGTTGTCAACCAGAATTTTATAAAAAACAGCCTGTCTCCAGTAGTCGCCCCCTAATGGATCTTTTGCAGTTGGGCCATTCAGCTTTGCTAATGCTTTATCCGGATCTCCGGTTTTATAATCTACAACATTGACTGATTTACCATCAAATTCCAGCTTATCTAATTTCCCCTTGAGTGGAATGCCATTGATAACCACATTTCTGATATTTCGTTCAATCGCAACGATTTTTGTAAATGAAGCAACTGAGTGTTGATAGTAATCTGTCAAAATGGTTTGGCCATATTCCATTCGCCGTTTGAATTGTTCTTTGGTAAAACTTTCCCGGTGACGACGCATGTATAATTCAAAATCCTGAATAAAAATTTCTTTGCCAGGAAACTCTTCTGTTCCACTGTCGAGCATACGTCTAAATAAACGCTCTAATGCAAAGTGTACAGCTGAACCAAATTCAGTGGCTTCGTTTTTGGGAGCAGGAATTCGGATCAGTGTTCGGTAGTAAAATTCCAGTGGACAGTGTAAGTAATTATTTAAGGCGGTAACGTTCATGCTGAATTTACTCAGCAATGGGCTAATAATATCATCTTCAAGACTGGCAATTTCAGGTCGTGCCGGTTCTTGCAATGCCAACTCGGCAAATTCACTGATTACTGCTTGGTCAAGAATTACTTTTTCGGGGTGTACTTTTTTAGTGTCTAGCATTTCAGCAACAAATTGCGAGGGTTCCAGCTCCTTTCCGCTGTTGCTGTACTTGCAATAGGTGACTAGTAAATGTTCTTCTGCCCGGGTTAGTGCAACATAGAATAATCTTCGCAGTTCCTCTTCGCTTGAGCCTGTTGTAGTTAATCCAAAAAGGTTATCTGGATAGCTATATCCATCGGCGGGTTTTCTTTTTTTCTCCCAACGGTCAGCCATGGTTCCAACTAGAAATACATATTGAAACTCTAATCCTTTTGAGCCATGTGCTGTCATTAAATTAACGCCCTTTTCTTGTCCGCTCACTTGAACAAATGGCAGTTGTATCTTTTCTTTCCGCATTAAGTCAATCAGTGTAACCAGTCCTTCTAGGGTTAAGTCGGGTTTTCGATGCGTCTCTTCTTTGATAAAATCAAAAAAGGATGTCAGCATTTTTAGACTTTCGTGTTTTTCCGGACTTTTCATGACCTGCGACAGCAACCCGGTTTGCTGAATGATCTTTTCAATCAATTGTTGAAGGGTGCCATTCGTGACAGCAGCAATTAGTTCTTCTATTAATTGTCCTGCTTTTGCGAGCGGGCTAGGGTTAGCGCTCGTAAATAGATCTGCATTACTCGCATTTACTTTTTCTGCCAATAGCGCACGGATTGAAGCAGACAGGTCGCTTTGTTTTCTGGCACTCGCTTCCAGTGACAGTTTTGCAATTTCCAGTGGGGATATATTGAAAAGATCGAAGTGCAGTATTTCAAAAAGAAGTTCATCGCCACTATAGGGAACATCATGCTCGCTCGCGAGATAATTTAAGAACAGCAATACTTTTCTGATCAAGGGCAATTGCAATAGGTCAGCACTTTTCTTGGTAAAGAATGGAATTTTTAGCTGCTGAAAATATAAAGCAAGCTCTTCGCCGTATTTATGCTCTTTGTAAATAATACCAATACGACCGGGCTCCACCCCTTGCGCAAGTAGTGCTTGTACCTTTTTTGTTACGCCAATCATTTCTTGTCGCTGTGTAACAAATTCAAGAATCTGTGGCGGGTGTTGAATATTTTTTTTGATTGGATGGGAGGCAATTAGTTCTTTGGTTAATCCAGGTAAGGTATGAATCAGACGTTCTTGATTACGCTCAATTAGTGAAGTAGATACATCCAGCACAGGCTGACTAGATCTGTAATTGTTGGAAAGCACTACGCGTGTTAACTCCTCCGCATACTGATCTGTAAGAGAGGTCATGTTCGCCACGTTGGCTCCTTGGAATCTGAAAATACTTTGATCGTCATCTCCCACTACAAATATGTTTGGCAATTCCCAATAGCTAATTAATAATTCCACTAATTTATTTTGGGAACCGCTGGTATCCTGGTATTCGTCTACTAAAATATATTGATAGCGTTCTTGGTAGTCAGATAACAAAGAGGGATTATTTTCAAAAGCTCCGATTACCCAATTGATCATATCTTCAAAATCATATCGATTGCGTGCTTTCATCATCGATTGCACGGTGTCAAATTCTCCAACTGCGGTTCGCAGGCGATCCATTTTTTCTTTTTCCTTTTCAATACGATCTGTTCGTACGTCTCCTTTTTTGAAATTTTTACTTGCTCTTTTTGCAATGTATTCTTCTCGGTTTGGGAGATCGGCTAAATAGGAATCAATCTTTTCGTTAATAAATTCTTTAGTCCATCCCTCTCGTTTCATGGTACTGAATAAGCGTATCATGTTCTTTGCTTCATAATACACATCACCACGATAGCGTTTAAAAGGATGCTCTTTTGGAAATGTATCAATGAGATCTTTGAATAATTGGATTCGCTCTAATTCTGAGATAGGATCCAGGTTTTGTTTTTCAAAATAGGGGAGATTATCTTGAATGACTTCATTGCAAAAGGAGTGAAAAGTTCCCAGATGAACTTTGTAGGCAGCTGGTCCAATAAATTGTTGTAACCGTTTACGCATGGCTACTACTCCCGCATCGGTATACGTCAAGCAAAGGATATTTTCGGGCTGTGTGTCTGTATCCAATAAAATCTTACCAATGCGACAGGCTAGAATCTGTGTTTTACCAGTGCCTGGTCCTGCTACTACCAACACAGGGCCTTCTATTGCGTCAACAGCTTTTTGCTGTTGTTCATTTAGTTGGTGGTATTCTTCCTGAAATTTAGATTCTAGTTTTTCTCTACTAACAGACATCCGAATTGAACTTTTTATCGTGTGAATAGTTATTCTAACGAAATTAATTGATTCAATCAGCATGGCCACTTACTCTTTTCAAACAATTCAGCGAATTCCTATTACGTTAGAGCAGGCTTGGGATTTTTTTTCTAATCCGGCCAATTTACAACGCATTACGCCCGGTGAAATGGGATTTGAGATCGTTTCTACATTTCATGGGACTACTATGTATCCTGGACAACTGATTGAATACACCGTAAAGCCCTTATTAGGAATTCCTCTTTATTGGATGACAGAAATTACGCATGTACAGGATATGCAGTATTTCATTGATGAACAACGCTTTGGTCCTTATACTCTTTGGCACCACCAGCATCATTTTAAAGCGATAGAAGGGGGCGTAGAAATGACAGATATTGTTCACTATCGTATTCCACTCGGCCCTTTGGGTGATCTTGCTAATGCACTATTTGTGCGTGACAAACTCAAAAAAATATTTGATTTTCGATACGAAGCTGTCGAAAATTTATTTGGGAAGTGGAGTGTGAAAGGATAGGTCAACCTCTTGGAAATGCTTGGTTGGTCACTCGAATCAGTGAAGTGATATTGTTGATGTCCAATTTTTTGAAAATGTTATAACGATGCACTTCAACCGTTCTCTTGGAGATAAATAATTTTTCACTGATCTCTCTGGAGGAGTAACCATCTTTGATCATATTGACTATCTCCAGCTCACGTTTTGTAAGTTGATTAATGCGATACGCCGGATCTGATTGTTGTTCGCTGATCACTTGATTGGTGATATAATCTTTTACATCTCTGCAGATATATCGTTGTCCTTCATAAACAGAGATAATCGCTGTTCTCATTTCATCAAACGAAGATGTTTTTGAAACGTAGCCACTTGCCCCGTTCATTAACATTTGTTTGATCAGGATGATATTTGTGTGCATCGACACGCCCAATATTTTTACCGTCGGAGCTTTTTCTCTTAGACTTTTTGCAAGTTCAATTCCGGAGACACCGGGCAACGTGATATCAAGCAGTACGACATTTGGTAAAAAGGTTTGAATATCTGCGAGTGCAGCTTCCGCATTAAGCGCAGAGCCAACAATTTCAAATTTTGGATCTGCACCCAATAGGCTTGACCACATGTCAATGACCATGCGATGATCATCAACCAAAAAAAGCTTAATTTTCTTAATAGGTACTTGTAACATTTAGTAAGTATCTATATCTAACGTGAACTAATTGTAAAACTCCCAAACTTAGGCAAAAAAAATGGTTTTGAAGCTTTTAAACACTTACAATCCAATAAGAAAAAATACGTAAATTATTCTAGCCGGGTATTCGAGATATATACTTTTCAATTTGTTTGATCTGATCAACCAATTGAGGGGTGGTAGGCTTGAGGGCTTTTGCCTTTTTAAAGAAATCTTTAGCCGCTCTAAATTCTCTTTTATTCATCATTAAGCTGCACATCTGTAGAAATGCCGCAGCTTGATTCTCTTTATCAGGTAGTCCTTTACGCAATGCCTGGCGTACGTAGCTCTCCGCTTGTTTGAGATCATTTTTTTGCATTGCCAGCATCCCCATTTGTAAAAGACTGGCTCCTTCTGCCTCTTTCATAGGCATACCCAGGTCCAGTCCTTTCTTCATCATTTTTTCAGCTCCATCATAATCCTGCTTCATCATAGCCAAATTGCCCTTAAGCGTAAAGTAAACAGAGCGAATGGGCTTGTATAAAAGATTAGGATAACGAATAGAGGCAAGAACTTTTTCGGCTCCATCCATATCGCCACTCTCCATGTATTCTTGAATCAAGCGCAACGGGCCAAAAAAGAAATGTCCTGCAATGAGTAGTACGCCAATCAAATAAAGAGGGAAGGAGGGCCAGAAGCTAAAAGCAAGATTAGCAGCAACGCCGAGTAGCAACGTAATGATGCCAATCCAAAATCTATATTTAATAAGCCAGTTATAAAACTTCATGCGCTTCCCTCTTTAGTGGATTGCAAGTTAATGTATTTAGAATCGATCTGATTGCATCACTTTATTCCAGGCTGCAACAAAGTCACGTACAAATTTTTCTTTGCCGTCCTCACAAGCATATACTTCTGCAAGTGCGCGCAACTCACTATTCGATCCAAAAATCAAATCTACTCGAGTAGCGATCCATTTTACTTTTCCTGTTTTTCTATCCTTTCCCTCAAATACATCTTTTGAATCATTGGCGGGGCTCCATTGGGTGCTCATGTCAAGCAGATTCACAAAGAAATCATTGGTTAAGGTTTCAGGAGTATGCGTAAATACACCATGTGAAGATTGATCATAATTCGCATTCAACACACGAAGACCTCCTATTAATGCTGTCATTTCAGGAGCAGTGAGATTAAGTAACTGGGCTTTGTCAATTAATAAATTCTCTGTGGAGATCGTGTATTTTTTCTTTGCATAGTTTCTAAATCCATCTGCAATGGGTTCTAACACAGCAAATGATTCTACATCTGTTTGTGCAGCAGTCGCATCCATTCTTCCAGGTGTAAAAGGAACTTCAACTTTTGCTCCTGCTTTTTCAGCCGCTTTTTCAATGGCAGCACATCCGCCCAGTACAATCAAATCGGCCAGTGAAACTTTTTTTCCACCTGATGCAGATTGATTGAATTCTTTTTGAATTGATTCTAGTTTGCCTAGTACAGTAGATAATTGTGCAGGATTGTTCACCTCCCAATAACACTGCGGAGCTAAACGAATACGTGCGCCATTTGCACCACCTCTTTTGTCAGAACCACGGAACGTTGATGCAGAAGCCCAAGCTGTATTTACTAATGCACTGATGCTAATTCCTGCATTCAAAACTTTTTCTTTTAAAGATTGGATATCATTTTTGTCAATGAGTGCATGATCTACTGCAGGAATAGGATCTTGCCAATTCAATACTTCTGCCGGAACCTCTTTGCCAATGTAACGACTGCGAGGACCCATATCACGATGTGTCAATTTGAACCAAGCTCTCGCGAATGCATCAGCAAACTGGTCTGGGTTTTCTAAAAATCTTTTGGAGATTTTTTCATACGCGGGATCAAATCGAAGTGAAAGATCCGTTGTGAGCATAGTGGGTAAATGCTTTTTAGAACCATCAAATGCATCGGGAATAGTTTGATCGGCATTCTTGGCTACCCACTGTTGTGCACCTGCTGGACTCTTTGTTAATTGCCACTCATACTTGAATAAATTCTCAAAAAAGTTATTGCTCCACTTAGTAGGAGTTGTAGTCCAGGTTACCTCTAGTCCACTGGTTATCGTATCAGTTCCCTTACCCGATTTGTAACGACTAGTCCAGCCAAACCCTTGCTCCTCGATGGCAGCTCCTTCGGGTTCTGCACCAAGCAAGGCTGCATCACCTGCACCATGTGCTTTACCAAACGTGTGACCTCCTGCAATCAATGCAACCGTCTCTTCATCATTCATAGCCATTCTTGCAAAGGTTTCACGAATATCTTTTGCTGCTGCAATGGGATCGGGGTTACCGTTGGGTCCTTCTGGGTTTACATAGATCAAACCCATTTGTACCGCTGCCAATGGATTTTCTAAATCACGGTCACCAGAATAACGTTGATCATCCAACCATTTCTTTTCATTGCCCCAGTATACATCCTGTTGAGGTTCCCAAACATCTTCACGTCCACCCGCAAATCCAAATGTTTTGAATCCCATTGACTCTAGTGCAACATTACCAGCCAAGATCATCAAATCGGCCCATGAAATTTTGTTACCATATTTCTGCTTGATGGGCCAAAGCAAACGGCGTGCTTTATCCAAGTTTGTATTATCAGGCCAGCTATTTAATGGAGCAAATCGCTGTTGTCCCATTCCGGCGCCACCTCTTCCATCTGCTGTGCGATATGTTCCAGCGCTGTGCCATGCCATACGAATGAAAAACGGACCATAGTGACCAAAGTCAGCTGGCCACCAGTCCTGAGAATCTGTCATAAGGGCATGTAAGTCTTTCTTTAGTCCATCATAGTCCAATGACAAAAAGGCTTTGCGGTAATCAAATCCTTGGTCCATTGGATTAGAGAGAGAAGAATGTTGACGTAGAATATTCAATTTCAATTGATGTGGCCACCAATCCTGGTTGCTTGTGCCATTTCCACCTTGTCCTCCCATTTTCAAAGACCCATTATGAAAAGGGCATTTACTGATGTCTCCAGCTGCACCGTGGCTGTGTGTGGTTTGGTTATCCATGATTATAGATTTTTAAAATTTTACAAATGATTTGTTATTGGGGATGCAAAGTTCAGGCCAAATTGCTCAAGAACCAAGGACAGTGGTTACTTCCTTAGCAAAAAGGTAGCAGGAACGCTAAATCGGCTTCTCCACGATTTTTCAGAGTGATCTTGACCCGGCCAGGATTGACTCAACCATTGTTTAGACTTATACCCCTTTTTTAAGATGATAGAATCAACACTTTTTTGGAGTGAGGCATACATAGTGTCTAAGGTTTCAGTTCCATGATCAAAATAAATCCGATGGTGCTTAGACCCAGGCAATTTTTGCTCTAAATAAGAAAAGAAAGTGCGGGGCACCGGATTATTTTCCAAGAAAAAAAGTCCAGGCCAGTGGGTAGACAGACAAGCGGCACCTCCAAATAAATTGGGGTATTCACAAAGTGCGTACAGCGAAATCAATGCCCCCATGCTACTACCCGCCAAAAAAGTGTGAGCTCGGTCAGCTTTTGTAGAATACGTTTTATCTATAAAGGGTTTGAGTTCCTTTGTAAGAAAGGCTAGATAACGGTCAGATGAGATGGGTATTCCAAAAAAGATAGACTGACCACCACTTCGGTATGCATTGTAAACGATCTCCTGCTCTGTTTTCGTGAGCGACTCAAATGGTTTTTGAGGAAAGTACTCTGCATGTCTGCTACGTCCTCCATTCCAAATACCTACTACAATGCAGTCTTGAATTTTATTTTGTTCTAGTAATGAACTCAATGTTTCATCTACACCCCATTCCTGTTTATTCCAAGTAAGTGTGCTGTCAAATAACATTTGCCCGTCTTGCATATACAGTACCGCATATTTTTTTTGCGGCGAATAATTGTCAGGAAGCCAAACATCCACATGGCGCGGATTTACGTAGACAGAAGGAAAGTTTTCGTGCCGAATAATTCGTCCACTTTTTGGTGTGGGTAGTTGAGCATTGGTTTTACAAACAATCAAAAAACCAATTATCAGTAAAGTAGGATGGGAAAACCATTTCATTGTTGCCTGAAGATAAATCACTCTGTTTACATTGAAACACAGAAAGAAGTATCTTGTAAAAAATTCAACGATTGCAACGCTTTTTTTGGGTTGGACTATTTAAACTTTTGGGTTGGGATACTGCGGTGCATTTCCCAAAAGGAGTAAAAAAATGTGTCATTATCGCGGGTCCGCATACCCATTGGATGGATTTTCCAGTGGGGCTTGCTTACAGAAGTATTCTCCGAATTAATCAAGCACGGTTCCTAGGAAAAAGAGAATTGTTTGATGGACCCTTTGGTTTTTTCTTTCGATGGGTGGGAGGAATACCTGTTGACCGATTTAGCAAACATAATGTAGTAGACCAGGTGGTAGATGTGTTAGCATCAAAAGAAGAGATTATGATTGCGCTTTCTCCCGAGGGAACTCGAAAAAAAGTCGATCGCTTACGTACAGGGTTTTATCACATCGCAAAAAAAGCAGGCATTCCGATTGTAATGATTGGGTTGGATTTTGAAAAACGAAAAGTAGTTGTATCCGAGCCTTTTTATCCCAGTGACAGTGAAAAAAATGACTTTGAGCATATCCTGCAATTCTTTAAACCTCTTAAAGGAAAGATTCCATCACAAGGGTTTGAAGGTTTGAAAAATCAATTTGATTGAAATGATTGAGCCGTATACAACCTATCCAACTATCCTGGAGAAGTTCTATCAATTTGAAAAAGAACAGCCCCATAAACTTTTTTTATCTGAACCCGTACAAGGTGTTGCGCAAAATCACACCTGGCAACAAGCAGGGCAACAAATAAGAAAAATGGCAGCTGCTTTATTGCAGTTGCAATTACCTGTAGGATCTCGCATTGCAATCATTGGAAAGAACTCGCCTCATTGGATAATGGCTGATCTGGCTATTATGATGGCTGGACATATTGCAGTTCCTGTTTATCCAACAGTGACAGCAAATACATTACAACAAATACTTGAACATAGTGAGAGTCAACTTTTGTTTATTGGAAAATTAGATTCTGTTGATTCAATTAAAGCAGGAATACCCGTCTCTGTAAAAACGATTTCATTTCCCAATTGGCCTTGGCCAGATTGTATGGGTTGGGATGAGTTCATTGCTTCGGTTCAACCCATTTCACAGGATATTTTACCCGATGT
Source organism: Chitinophagaceae bacterium UBA2467 (assembly GCA_002342205.1). Classification (GTDB taxonomy): domain Bacteria; phylum Bacteroidota; class Bacteroidia; order Chitinophagales; family Chitinophagaceae; genus JJ008. Next base: position 9,626 of record DDPN01000001.1, read on the forward strand.
AGAGGCACTCAATTGTATTTTATATACCTCAGGTACAACAGGAAGCCCAAAGGGAGTGATGCATACACATTTTGCACATAGTTATAGTTTATTAACAGTGATGAAAGCATTAGGCGAAGAGTTGAAGAATGAAGTATTTTTTTCTTACTTGCCACTTAGCCATATTGCCGAGCGTATGGTAGTTGAGTATTGTGGCATCTTTACTGGAGGGACAATTTATTCNNTATTTTCCCGAGTCATTGGCTACCTTTTCACGTGATCTGGAAGCGGCACAGCCTACTATTTTTTTAGCGGTACCTCGTATTTGGGAAAAGTTCAGAGAAGAGATTCTTAAAAAAATTCCACAACAACGATTGAATGTTTTATTAGGTCTTCCATTGATTGGACAGATCCTAAAAAAACTCATGCGAAAAAAACTAGGACTCTCGCGCGTGCGTTTTGCTTTATCAGGTGCTTCGCCCTTGCATCCCTCGCTGCCACTTTTTTTTGCAAAGTTGGGCATCACTATTCAGGAAGCTTATGGCATGACTGAGAATATGGCACTCGCTACTATCAATCGAAAAGCAACTGCTCGTTTTGGAACGGTTGGTCAATCCTACGATGGCGTTGAATTAAAGTTGGGCGAACAAAATGAAATATTAGTGCGCAGTGCCGCCAATATGATTGGTTATTATAAAGAGCCCGAACTTACCACAGCGTCTTTTGAAGATGGTTTTTTGAAAACTGGTGACGAGGGCCGTTTAGATGCAGACGGTTATTTATATATAACCGGGAGGCTCAAAGATTTATTTAAAACCAGTAAAGGGAAATATGTGGCGCCTGCTCCAATTGAAAAAAAGCTTTTAGAGCATTCCTTGATCAGCCAGGTTTGTGTAGTTGGGTCAGGCGAGTCGCATGCGCTCGCTCTTTGCATGCTTACTACAACTTCAATCGCTGATCGCACACAATTAAGTCAAACTCTTTCTGCCATTCGTAAAAAAGTAAATGAACAACTAGATCCACACGAGCAACTTGCCAAATTAGTAGTAGTACGAGAAGAGTGGACCATCGCGAATGGTTTTATTACGCCTACTTTAAAAATTCGTCGTAATTCAATTGATGCTCACTATGGTCCCTTCTACGCAGGGTGGTTGCTAGCCGAGCATGATGCAGTGTGGGAATAAACGGAGGGTATCTTTTATATTAATCAATTGAATTTCAATTTATTTGAATCAAAGCAGAGTAGGTCTGTTTGTTAAAAATGACTTCGCTCTCTTTACAAAGCCCTTTAGCCGTTAAATAGTGCTACCTTCAAGGAGCAAATCCTGTTGCTTATGAAAAAGCTATTATTTGTTTTGTTTGCGCTGGTGTTTACTCTTAGCAGCAAAGCACAAAACCCAACAAATTGCAGTTCTCTATTTGTATATACTATTAACGGTAACACTGTTTCATTCGTTCCTGCTGTTATCGGGGACTCTGCAACAACCCGACATATTTGGTATTTGGGCGATGGACGTGTTAGCGATACGCGTAGACCTGTTATTACATATGCTCAATGTGGTACTTATACTGTAAAGCATGTTTTTAAAGTGTTGAATAATGTCGGAGCTGTTATTTGTGCAGACTCTACAACAGTTCCTGTGATTATACCTTGTCAACAATGGTGTGAGTTGACTGCTAACTTCAATTTTACTGTTCAACCTCCCAGCAATGGTACTACAGTTGTCAATTTCACTAATACTTCTACTAATCTGTTAGCTACTGATTCTTGTTTTTGGAATTTTGGAGATGGTACCACAGCAATAGGAGCAAGTCCATCACATACCTATCCAGCTAATGGGGTATACACGGTTTGCTTACGCATCAAGCGAAATCCGCCAAGTGCCGGGCTTGCACCATGTGTTCGTGAAATTTGTAAGCCAGTTACCGTTGCAAATATTAATTCTTGCAACATTCGTCCAAACTTTGTAAAAGTACCCTCTCCAACAGTACCGTTGCGTGCATTGTTTACCAACACCACTCCCATTCTTTCTGCAAACACAGCTACTGCGCAGTGGATTTTTGGGGATGGTACTACAGCTACAACTTGGAATGCGGAACATACTTACCCAGCTCCAGGACGTTATCGCGTCTGTTTAAAAGTATTCTACGGTAATAACTGCATCAGTGATATGTGTGATTCTGTTACTATCGAACAGCCACGAGTAATTCGATGTGACAGTGTGTTTGTCAGAATTGCCACACGTAGAGAGCCCACACAGCCTAATAGAGTATTTTTTTACACTACGAATAATGTTCCTGTTACGCAAGAGACATGGACAATTACACCATTGGGAGGACAAAACGTATCGGTAGTTACTTATAATCAAATTAATCCCGTTCATACTTTCACGATGCCCGGGTCTTATCGCGTTTGCTTACGTGCAGTTACGCTTGGAAATTGTGTAAAGGAAATGTGTGATTCAATTCAAGTAGGTGCGGCATCTAATTTATGTGAACTTACCGCTTATCCAAACCCGGCACAATCACAAGTGAGTGTGTATGTGAATCTTACTCAGCCTCGATTGATTAATGCTATTTTATTCAATAGTCAGTTTACACAGGTAGGTAGTATTTCCCAGTGGGGAACTGTAGGAAACAACCAGGTTAGTTTCAATATCGGTGCGCTTCCAGCTGGGCCTTATATTATTCGAGTTACTGCCGGAGATCGTACCTGTTTTGCTCGATTTAGTAAGATGTAATTAGTATTTAATCAATGCGTTTTACATTTTGCGCAATCTAGTATGATTGTGTTGATTGGTATAGCATCACCAATGTCTAACACATTTGTTTCCTGTTCATGAAAACTGCATAAGGGAACTACAAATATTTCAGCATTTCCTTTTTCATGGAGTTGGACAAGTGAGCCATTTACGGCAATTCTATTACAACTAACTTCAGCGCACCAAATTATCCATTGTGTGGAGTTGTTATTAAAATGCATTCTCCAATTTCCACATTTGCAAACAGTCGGTTTTGGTCCATTATATAATTTCACTAGTCCCATTTTACATGTGTTACCCATGAGAGAGTACTACACGTATGCAAATTCATTCTACTTTGTTGAATATCATTAGGTATTTTCCGCAATAGACTACCGTATTAATACCTATAAGTTGAAGAAAAATGATAATAGTTAGTAGATAAGTAAATATCTTTTAAATTGATTATACCATCGATTATATTCAATTAACTGACAATTTATGAATGCATATGAAGCGAGGGTTCTTATTGCTGTTGCGATTTCCACTTTTTTGATTGCGTTAATAGTCACTGTTTTGGTGATATTGTTGTTTATTCAGCATCGGAAAAATTTATTATTACAACAAAAAACCTCAATGGGTGAAATTGCTTCACTTGAATTTGAAAGGGCAAGAATCGCTGCCGATTTACATGATGATTTGGGGCCTTTACTCGCTGCTATCAAATTTAGAGTTGGATTATTGTCACCATCTAGTAGCGAGGATCAGGAAGAAATTAAGCAATCCGTAGACCATTTGGATGAAGCAATACAGCGTCTTCGAAAAATATCAAATAATTTATTACCGACTGCGCTTGAACGGAAGGGGTTGGTTGATGCCGTTTACGAATTGATCAATCAGGCTATGCGCGTTAAGAATATAACTATTGAATTTAAATATGATACTTTCCCGGCTCTTTCAAAGGATTATGAAGTGCATTTTTATCGCATTATTCAAGAGAGCCTATCTAATTGTTTAAAACATGCCAATGCTACAAACCTGCGAATTGCTTTAACAAGTAACGATAATGTCATTAATCTACAAATTATAGATAATGGCAAAGGACTCCCTGCCAATTTTTCTTTAGAGGGTATTAGTGGAAGGGGATTAATTGGCCTTAAAAACAGAGCCAGTATTATGGGAGGAGAATTACTCATTCACTCACATCCTGAAAAAGGCACAATTTTGGAATTTGAAATACCTATTCATGCATAATAAAGCCAAAACACGGTTAGCGATTGCCGATGATCATGAAATTTTCCGTCAAGGGTTTAAAGCACTCATTGCCCGTCAAGCGGGTCTTGAATTGGTAGGAGAAGCTGGAAATGGAAAAGATCTCTTGGGGCTTATCGTTCGCTTACAACCTGAATTAGTTTTTGTAGATATTAAAATGCCAATCATGGATGGCATTGACACAACGCGAGAAATAAAAAGTTCTTTTCCTTCCACAAAAGTTATTGCACTTTCCATGTTCAATGATGATCACTTGGTAAGTGACATGCTGCATGCCGGAGCATCTGGTTATTTATTAAAAGACGCAACACAAGAAGAATTAATCAATGCAATCAATGCTGTAATGAGCGGGGGATCCTATTTTTGTAGGGATACTTCGGAAAGAATTACCGCATTAGTAGAAACAAATTATTTTTATCCTGAAAAGGGAAATCTGCGTCTACGATTTTCTGACCGAGAAATTAAAATAATTCGATTGATTTGCGAGCAGTATACCACGAAGGAAATTGCTAGTATACTTGGATTAAGCAATCGTACCATCGACGCACAACGTGATACTATTCAGCAAAAAACCAATTCTAAAAATATGGTAGGAATTGCTTTATACGCTATCAAGAACGGAATTTACAAATTGGAGTTGTAGACTTGACAACCGCTGGTTCTAACTTCTTGAAGCCAGACTTGGAAGCAATTCTTGAATTATTTCTACTTTTTAAAAAATGATGCGTCAAGATAAAAGACGGTATCAATAAAAAAAGGAACTCCATTATTAGTCAACACATTTTCGTCATGAAGATCTTCCAGAATCAGACCCAAATCCGGACTGAAATAATCATTATTCTTTTTTAGTAGAAATCCATTCTTATCTAAAAATTCTTTAACTGATTCAACATTTGTAATCTCAGTTATCTCAATGAAAGGTTGTTTAACTACTGAATAAAGTGTTTTTTCCTTCTCGTAAAAACCGATCAGTTGATAAGCGGTTTCAGGGAAAAAATAATTATGGATTAAAAGGCTGTGAAAATAGTCGGACCAAAACAGGTAGAAAATGGAATCATTTAGTTTGTAAACATAACGCTCGTCTTGATGTAAATAAACCCGCTGCTCAGCCCCACTTGCAATAAATCGGCTTTCATCGTGATCAGTGAACCATAACCGATTTTGATTGATCCAGGAGATCAGCTTCTCTGCTTCTTTTTCTTTTGTGAACTCAGGTTCTTGAGAGATTCTACTTGTTTCCTGGCTTTTTCTAAGGTGGTAGGCCGCTGCACAGATAAGATCCGTTGTTGCATGATCGCCAACTCCTGAAATGATACTTTGTAGTTCATGCTTTACATTCATTTACACAAAGGTAAAAAATACAAATTACTTACCCATAAGTAGGAAGCAACACATTATCAACTACTTACCATTAAATTAAAACGGTCACCAGATATTATTTCAAATGACCATTATTATTTTCTGAAATAACAAGTAGTCCCGACAGGCATTTTGCCGTAGGCAAAAACCTGTCACCTTATTATAAAATGGTAGTCCCGACAGGAATCGAACCTGTATCTAAAGTTTAGGAAACTTCTATTCTATCCATTGAACTACGGGACCGGTGATAATGCGCAGTGCTTGCTTATCAAAGAGTGCAAATATAGGAGTAAAAACTCCCTTATATTGTAAGGCAAATCGACACCTCATTGACAGAACTAGAGCTCATAGAAGGATTGAAGCGCGGCGATGAATCGGCCTTTCGGGTACTGGTTGAACAGTACCAAGATCTGGTCTATAATACTGCATTAGGGGTGGTACAAAATGCCGCGGACGCAGAAGATGTGGCCCAAGAAGTTTTTATTCAAATCTTTCGTTCCATTGGGACTTTTAAATCGGAGGCTAAACTTTCTACTTGGATCTACCGTATTACTACAACTCGCGCATTGGATCTTTTAAGGACGCGAAAAAGTAAAAAGCGCTTTGGGTTACTAAAGCGGTTATGGGAGACCGAAGAGGAAAATCCTTTGGATAGGATTGAGGACTTTAATCATCCAGGCGTGGCATTGGAAAGAAAAGAGGATGCCGCAAAGTTGTTTGAAGCTATTGGACAGCTGCCTGAGAATCAAAAAGTTGCTTTTGTGCTTCATAAGCTTGAAGGCCTTTCTTACCAGGAGATTAGCGAGATAATGGGCAATACCGTTCCTGCTGTCGAGTCTTTAATGCACCGCGCTCGCCTGAATCTTAAAAAGATACTTGAGAAAAAAATATTGAATCTATGATATCGAAAGTTTTACCTTACCCTCACGTCAAACCCTCTGCCTTATGATGCACGAAGTTTCTAAAAAAGTTGATCAACTGATAAGCAGTCTTGACCAGGTTAAAAGAGC
>DDPN01000054.1 GCA_002342205.1 Chitinophagaceae bacterium UBA2467
CCGCTTCCATCGCATCGGGTTCCAGAGTTGAGCCGAATTCACGAGGGCCGCAAAACTCTACAAAACCGCGGAGCGGGTGATGTGATTGCGCAGGGGTGGTGTAGGGGGCGAAATCCCGGCGGCCCGATGAATTAAAAGGCTTAAAAACCCCTTCTGGCCGATGGGGTTAGGGAAGTAGGGGATTCACCCGATTTTTCAGTTCGCTACGGAAGAGCGATGCATTTACAGGGTTAATGGATTCGGTATTGTGCAGGAGTTGTGTTTGAAAAAATAAATTATGGGACAGGACGTATAGGTGAGATCATAAATGGGCTGGAAAAAAGCTTAGGGGAAAAAATACAAGAAATACCCTACGATTCAAAAATAAAAGGAATATGTGCCGCAATGCAAATCACACCGGGGGAGCTTGATGATGTAATAGCAAAAAACTCTCCAGTATTAAGACCAGTTAAAGGGCACTGTTTTGAAATATACTTTGATGAAACATTAAACCAAAACAATGTATCATGCGAAATTGTCGGAGGAGATAGTAGTGTGGACCGGATTGTCAATAATAAGAGCTTACAACTTAAAACGCCCACGCTAGCTGGTACAAAACAAAACGTAGTAACCTATAAAACCCACAATACTCATGGTGCAAAATCTGAACAAGAATCAATGAGTTATTACCATTCGGAAGAATCGTTCGCTGATTACCTAGTAGGGCTCGTATCATACCAACCAGAAAGATTAATAATCTTAAAGAAAAAAGATCTTCCAAGACATGGTAAAGATAAAAGGTATATCCAAAGTCCTTTTAGCGTAACCTGGAAAGAGCATTTAGATCTAAATAACTTTAATAACCTAGGAATTACAAAAAGTATCACCTTTCCTTCCGGGGATAAAAAAACTCCACTTTTTAAAAAAACGGCAGCAGAAATTGGCATTAACCACTTGGGATCACTTGCAGATAAACTAATTGTCGAAAGCATTGTAAGTGAATCAAACTTTAGAATATGGGATATGTCTATAAGGGGATTCTTGCGGGAACAAGTATTTAGAAAAAAGGCAGATAGTTCAGGAATAATCGTAAGAAAAACAGAGAACTCTGCGAAAAACAGAACAGATAAAGCTGATTTCAATATTCAGAAAACAAAAAACTCTAAAAAAATGGAATCGGTACAAATTAAAGGAATCTCAACAAATAACTGTAAATTCTTTGGTCTCGACAGTTTAATTGTAACAGAGACACAACTTACTCGAGGTCGAGTTAATAATCACCCAACGCAGAGTAGGTTATATTTAAGAAGCGACTTTCAATATCTTCTGCTTGTGCTTGATCCGCCAATTTCAAAACTCTGTAATCAACAAGAATCTAGATGGGAGTACTATTTAATCCCTGAGTCAAATCTTCTGTCCCACAGCACATTTAAGAACCGTCTGGCTTCACACCAAAGATTCTCATACAGAGAAATGCAAAAGTTTGAGTATAAATTCTAAAAAAGCTGACCTTGCCGCAACTCTTTAGCATCATAGTTTGTTATCACAAGCTCCTTGCCGATTTTCCTTTGTCCAGAAGTATTAGCAGTATTGTAATTCCAGTTACGTTCGTAAATGTTTGCCCATTTATAAAGCGACTTAACTTCAACGCAATTGTCATAAGATAGACAAAACAAATGGCTCGTACGTTTAAGACATTTCATTAACCGAACATGATCTTCGCTTTTGAACGGTTTGGTATATGCCCGCTTCTGGTCAGCAAGCATATAAGGGGGATCACAATAAATTAGTACCTTTTCCTTTGATTTAGCATTTATTATTTCCTCAAAATCGAAATCAGTAATCGTAACACCTTGAAGTTTCTTATGCGCATTGCGTAGTGGAGCTTCCCAGTTAATGGGCGGGGCACTCATGCCAACCTCCCACCCCCAAGCCGGTTTGTTGATAATACCAGAATATGAAGTTCGATTGAGATAAAAAGTACGATGTGCCCTCTCAAGTAAACTTTTAGGAAGCCAGAGCTTAACAATACTATGACGCTCTCGAGAAGCTGTCTCAGACACTACTCTTGAAACTAATAGTTCAAGTAGCCGCTTAGATTGAGTGTGTTTATAAACATTTATTACTTCGGTCTCTAAATCATTGATCCAATTGTGCAGTGATTTCGTTTTGGCGAAAAAAACACTACCGCCTCCCACAAAAGGCTCGCGATACTCCGTATGAAAAGGGAGATGTAAAAAAGGTATAATAAACTTAAGAGCGTAGTACTTGCCTCCCGGATAGCGGAAAGGTGACTGTACATGATCAGCGGATCTTTTGTAGGGACTTAGAATACTAGAAGAGTTCACTTTTCTTTTAAAGAGTGAGTTTACTTTGATCGAACTTAATATTCGATATGACTAGTTCACAACCTGAACGACGCTTTCCGTTCTGAATATTAGAGTTGTCTACGCGATAAAAAAAGGAGATCGGATATACATTAGCCCACTTATACAGTGATCGAACGCCTTGGCAGTCATCATATGTTAAAACAAATGAATGTTTAGTATTTTTTAAGAGGTTGCTTAAGTCGATATGATCCTTTTCGTCCAAACCGAAACGATAATGTTTGCGTTTAGCTGGAGAAAAATACGGAGGGTCAATAAACATAAAGACCTTCCTCGAAGAGCTGTCTTTAATAACTTTTCGAAAATCTAAATTTGTAATCTTTACATCTTCAAGCTTACTACCACAAGGGTTTATTCTCTCATGCCATCTTGACGGAGGTAAACTTCGTTTTTCACGATACCCCCAAGCCGCAGACATTAACTTGCCGCTAAAGGAAGTTCTATTGAGGTAGTAATATTTAAAAGCTTTATCAAATTCGGATTTGGTTCTGCTAGAAAAAACTGTTTTCCAGTGTCTTTTAGAAGCTTCTTGAACCTCCAACTTCTTTAAAAGACGTTGTCGGGTTTCTTTGACAGATATTATTTTGTATGTGGTGATTAACTCATCATCAATATCATTTAGCCAATTCTTACTTACCTTAGATTTATTGAAAAATACACTACCGCCACCGACAAAAGGTTCCCGATACTCATCATGATCTACTTGAGACCAAAAACTCCTCAAAACATCTAGGGCATAAAACTTGCCACCCGGATATCGAAATAATAAAGGATGTTTTTCCATCACAGTGAAGATGGCTACTACTCAAAAAGAGGCAACAGGAAAGGCTGGTCTAAAATACTTTGCCTTAATCCTTTGTGAATAAAGGAGATCACTGTTATTTCCTACCTGCAGCCACCAAAAACACCATAAAGATTAGCACATTGGCCAATACGTACTGAAGGGTTTTACAGACTACGACGACGACGAACGTTAAGGGGTCCATAAGCCCCATAGANNGACAACGGCGGTACTACCAAAAGACCTACAAAGGCGTTTAAACGCTGAATTAAGGGTTGTTCGCCGAAAGGGGTAGGGGTATCAAAACATTATGGATTCATATGAAATCGTAAGGGCAAATAAGAGACCTAAAAAGAGTGTAAAGGTTAGCAACCGTCCTGAGTACGTAGATGGAGTACGGTGGATCGGTATGGAATTTGCTGATTTCAATCACGAAGGTGATCTTAACGAAATGTTTTCGATTCGTACTCATATCATGGGGACAGGATTCTATTTAAAAAACAAACCATTCGTTGTTACGTGTTTCCATGTCATTGAGGACTGTATGGATCCAGTAAATATTCAAAGTCCACATTCAGAACATTCAATAAGAAGTGGAGGGAACAGATACATTAAGAATCTTATTGTCGGAGATGAAAATGGTCATGAAAAAGCTGTCATTGTAGCTATCGATCCTAAACATGATCTTGCACTTCTTGAGCTGAAAATAGCAGAAGAGCACCGGAAAGAAGAATCACGCTGTGGTTTTGAACTGGCTAAAGAATATCCGAAGATCGGTGAGCGAGTCGGATACTGTGGTTATCCTATTTCTGATAGGCTGTGCGTAGAATCTATTCAGCCAACATATGCGGAAGGGGCAGCAGGCTCGTTTGTCCAAAAGACAAAAACAATGAATAAGATCCAAATCTCAGGTCCCATAATTGGAGGTTTTAGCGGAAGCCCTATATTTTCTAGATACAAACAAAAAATTGTTTATGGCATTGCTTATACTTCAGCAGCCGATGATGCGTCAGGGAGATCCGAAATATTCTTCGGTGCAGGGTACGAGCACATTGCAAATTTAGCTCGATGCTATTGA
>DDPN01000003.1 GCA_002342205.1 Chitinophagaceae bacterium UBA2467
GTGGACGTGAAGAAGGCCGTGGCGGTGAGCGTCGTGATGACAGAAGAGGTGGCGGAGAGCGTCGTGGTGGTGGTCGTGAGCGTCGTAGCTAATCAAAACAACATTCATTAAGAAACTAGAAATAGAAAGTCATGTTACAACCAAAAAGAACCAAGCATCGTAAAATGCAAAAGGGCCGTATGAAAGGCGATGCCAAGCGCGGCACTACAATCGCTTTTGGTTCCTATGCATTGAAGGCATTGGATCAACATTGGATTACCGATCGCCAGATCGAAGCAGCTCGTCAGGCATTGACCCGTGAGATGAAGCGTGAGGGAAATGTGTGGATTCGAATTTTCCCTGATAAGCCAATAACTCGTAAGCCTGCCGAAGTGAGGATGGGTAAGGGTAAGGGTAACCTGGAATTCTGGGCGGCTGTGGTAAAGCCTGGACGTATCCTTTTTGAAGTGGATGGTGTAAGTGAATCAGTAGCACGTGCTTCTTTGTCACTGGCAGCCGGAAAACTTCCTATCAAAACAAAATTCATTGTGCGCCGTGACCTTGTCACTGCCTAAACACTAAACTTTTAGCACGATGTCAAAGAAAACTGAATTTGCAAAGACACTGCAGGGAATGAATGAGCAGGATCTGCGCGCCCGTTTAGCTGATGACCAGCAACGTTTAAAGAAGATGGAATTTGCACATGCGATTTCTCCTTTGGAAAATCCAATGTCTATTCGCAGTCTGCGCCGTGATATTGCCCGTTTAAAAACTGCTATTAAATCAAAGCAACAGCAAGCCTGATAAATAACCCCACATGGAAGCAAGAAATTTAAGAAAGACCAGGATCGGCGTTGTTACCAGCAACAAAATGGAAAAAACCATTACCGTTGCGGTGGAGCGTAAGGTGAAGCACCCGATTTATGGAAAGTTTGTAAAAAAGACAACCAAGTTCCATGCGCATGATGACAAAAATGAATGCAGCATTGGAGATGTGGTTAAGATCATGGAAACCCGTCCGCTTAGTAAAACAAAGCGCTGGCGTTTGGTAGAAGTGGTAGAAAAAGTGAAGTAATCTTTTCAAGTAGAACAATCGTAAAAAAATAGTTGTATGATACAGCAAGAAAGCCGGTTAAATGTTGCGGATAACAGTGGTGCCAAAGAGGTGCTTTGTATCCGCGTACTTGGCAACAGCGGACAACGCTATGCCAAGATCGGCGATAAAATCGTGGTAACCGTAAAGGATGCATTGCCATCTGGCGGTATTAAAAAAGGTACCGTTGCGAAAGCAGTTATCGTTCGCACCACTAACAAGTTGCGTCGTAAGGACGGGTCTTACATCCGTTTTGATGACAATGCAGTGGTTATTTTGAACCAGTCAGACGAACCACGTGGAACCCGCATATTTGGACCTGTTGCCCGTGAATTACGTGACAAGGGTTATATGAAAATTATTTCACTGGCCCCAGAAGTACTTTAATTCGGGGTAAACTATAATGAAGCAAATCATGAAAACAAGATTCAAGGCCAAGTACAACATTCGTAAAGGAGATACAGTTGTTGTCATCGCTGGTGACGACAAAGATCTTACGAAGCCACGTACGGTACGCGAAGTATTGGTTGAAGCCGGAAAGGTGATTGTGGAAGGGGTAAATATCATTACCAAGCACACAAAGCCAACTGCACAAAACACTAAGGGTGGTATCGTGAAAAAAGAAGCTCCCATTCATATCAGCAATGTGATGTTGTGGGACGCAAAAGCAAAAGCACCTGCTCGTGTTAAGCGCGATCGCGTCAATGGTAAAACAGTTAGAACCTCTAAAAAATCAGGAGAAACCTTATGAGCACGAAGGCCTATAAACCCCGTTTAGCAACCAAATACAAGAACGACGTTGTTCCTGCTTTGGTTAAAAAATTCAGCTACGAGACTGTAATGCAGGCTCCACGCTTGGAAAAAATTTGTGTCAATCGTGGTATCAACGGTGCAGTGTCTGACAAGAAAACTGTAGAGATTGCTGTAGAGGAGTTGACAACTATCACAGGACAGAAAGCCGTTCCTACCATGTCTAAAAAAGACATTTCGAACTTTAAGCTTCGTAAAGGAATGCCTATTGGAGCCAAGGTTACACTTCGTGGTGAAAAAATGTACGAGTTCATGGATCGTCTGATCTCTGTTGCATTACCACGTGTACGTGATTTCAAAGGAATCAATGATAAGTCATTTGATGGTCGTGGCAACTACACACTTGGTGTGACTGAGCAGATCATTTTCCCTGAAATCGATATCGATAAAGTGAGCAAGATCACCGGTATGGATATCACTTTTGTAACCACTGCCAACAGCGATGAAGAAGCCTACGAATTGCTGAAGGAGATGGGAATGCCTTTCAAAAACGCAAAGAATAATTAATTAAAATAACAACAAACACATGGCAAAAACTTCCGTAAAAGCCAGACAGCGCAAGCGTGAAAGAATGGTGGATCACTACGCCGCCAAGCGCGAAGAGCTGAAAAAAGCCGGTGACTGGAAAGCATTGGATGAACTACCTCGTAATGGTTCTAAAGTTCGTCTCAAAAATCGTTGTCAGTTAACAGGCCGTCCAAAAGGATATGTGCGCTACTTTGGAATTTCCAGGGTTGCACTTCGTGATATGGCCCTTAACGGCAAAATACCCGGACTTAAAAAAGCAAGCTGGTAATTTTTAAAAAAACGAATTATGGTAACAGATCCTATAGCAGATTTTTTAACTCGTATCCGTAACGCGCAAATGGCGGGTCACCGGGTAGTGGATATTCCTGCATCTAATCTTAAAAAACGGATGACAGAGATTCTATACAATCAAGGGTATATCCTCAAATACAAATTTGAAGATGACAGCAAGCAGGGTGTCATCAAGATTGCCTTGAAGTATGATCCTGCCACTAAGCAACCAGCGATTCAAAGCATGGAGCGTATTAGCCGTCCTGGTCTTCGCCAGTATGCTAAGCCTGCTGAGTTTCGCCGTGTGAAAAATGGCTTGGGTTTGGCCATCTTGTCAACTTCAAAAGGAGTAATGACAGACAAAGAAGCCAAGGCGCAGAATGTGGGTGGTGAAGTATTGTGTTATATCTATTAATCAAATGAATTTACCGGTACATTAAGCCGATACTATACTAGGCTGACCGGCCGGAAACTTAAACTTATAAACTATGTCTCGTATAGGTAAAAAACCAGTAGAAATTCCAAGTGGCGTTACAGTTACAGTTGGAAAGGATAACGTGGTAGTTGTAAAAGGTCCTAAGGGTGAATTGAAACAGGACATCGATCGTGATATCACAATCGAAGTAAAGGATAACCAAATTGTTTTGGGTCGTCCTACTAATCAAATTCGTCACCGCGCTTTGCATGGTCTTTATCGTGCATTGCTTGCAAATCTTATCAAAGGTGTAACTGCAGGGTATGAGAGACAACTTGAGTTAATCGGGGTTGGTTTCAAAGCAGCAAACACTGGCAATGTGTTGGATCTGGCATTGGGATATTCTCACAATATCATCTTTGAAGTTCCTAAGGAATTAAAAGTGGCTACTGCACAGGAAAAAGGACAAAATCCGATTATCACGTTGCAGGGAATCGACAAACAATTGATTGGACAAGTTGCAGCAAAATTGCGCAGTCTTCGTAAGCCTGAGCCTTACAAAGGAAAGGGTGTGCGTTATGTGGGTGAAGTGGTACGTAAGAAGGCTGGTAAGGCTGCTGGTAAATAATTAATAGTCTTTAAAAAAGTATAAGAGATGACTCCTCAATTCAAAACAAAAAGAAGACAGAACATCCGCTATCGAATTCGTCGTAAGATCAGCGGTATTGCTGGCAAACCACGTTTGTCTGTTTACAGAAGCAATGCTGATATCTATGCGCAATTGATCGATGATAATTCAGGTCAAACATTAGCGGCTGCATCTTCTCGCGATAAAGATATTGCTGCTCAAAAAATAACAAAGTCTGAAAAAAGTAAACTGGTTGGTGCTGCTATCGCACGTAAAGCGACTGCACTTGGAATCACTACTGTTACTTTCGACAGAGGTGGCTATTTGTATCACGGTCGTGTAAAGTCAGTTGCTGATGGCGCACGCGAAGCTGGACTGCAGTTCTAAATCAATTAAACATTTCAAAAAACGCATACATGTCAAAGCTCAATTTGAACAGAGTAAAAGCCGGAGACCTGGAATTGAAAGATAAGGTAGTGGCCATCAATCGTGTTGTTAAAACAACCAAAGGAGGTCGTGCTTTTAGTTTTTCTGCCCTCGTGGTAGTTGGAAACGGTAGTGGAGTAGTAGGACACGGTCTTGGTAAAGCAAAAGAAGTACAGGAAGCAATTACGAAAGGAATAGAGGATGCAAAAAAGAATCTCATCAAAGTTCCTATCATGAAGGGCACTGTTCCTCATGACCAATTAGCTAAAGAAGGTGCTGCTAAAGTTTTGATTAAGCCAGCGGCACATGGTACAGGAGTGATTGCAGGAGGTTCTATGCGTGCTGTATTGGAAAGTGCTGGTGTGACAGACGTATTGGCAAAATCATTAGGTTCTGCTAATCCACATAACGTGGTAAAGGCAACATTCAAGGCATTGGCTTTGTTGCGTGAACCAGTTCAAGTTGCAAAAACTCGTACGCTGGGTTTGAAAAAAGTATTTAACGGTTAAAAGAATTGACCATGAAAAAGATAAAAGTAACACTTGTAAAAAGCCCTATCG
The DNA here is from genome assembly GCA_002342205.1 of Chitinophagaceae bacterium UBA2467. GTDB lineage: Bacteria > Bacteroidota > Bacteroidia > Chitinophagales > Chitinophagaceae > JJ008. Next base: position 4,710 of record DDPN01000003.1, read on the forward strand.
ACAGGCCAGAGCGTCAAAAGTTGACTTTGCAGGCATTGGGTTTGAACAAGACAAATTCATCACGTGAGTTGGAAGCGACACCTCAAGTATTGGGGATGGTTCGTAAAGTCAACCATTTGTTGAAAATCGAAGATGCTAAGTAATTGAGAGGATATTACCTCTTTATTTTTAATGCGAGCCCCGTCAAAAATGCTTTCGGGGCGATGAGTAAATAATAAAAGCCATGAAACTACATCACTTAAAGCCTGCAAAAGGCGCTGTTCACAAGACAAAACGTATTGGACGCGGAGATGGCTCCGGCCATGGTGGTACATCCACAAAAGGTACAAAGGGTGCGCAAAGCCGTACCGGTTTTAAAAACAAAATGGCACACGAGGGAGGCCAGATGCCTATTCAGCGTCGTATCCCTAAGCGTGGATTCAAGAATCCTCATCGCGTTTCATACACAGTTTTCAATCTAGGTCAGATTGAGCAACTGTCAGCCAAGTATAATCTAACTGAATTTACCCTTGAGAATCTCTATATCAACGGTCTAATCAGTCAGAATGATCGTGTTAAGGTACTCGGCAACGGAGAAATCAAAGGAAAGTATAGTTTCCGTGTAAATGCCATCAGTGAAAAAGCTAAGTCTGCCATTGAAGCAGCTGGTGGTACTGTCGAAATCGTTGCTTAAATTTAGACGTTCTAAATCAGTAATTAACCGTGAAGAAATTTTTTCAAACGTTTCGCAACATCTGGAGTATCGAAGAACTACGTGATAAGATCCTGTTCACGTTGTTAATGATTACGATCTACCGGATTGGTGCTTATATTGCTTTGCCTGGAATAGATCCAGTAAAGCTCGCCACCTCTGCAGAAAATAGTACCGGAATTCTGGGATTGATTGATGCCTTTTCTGGAGGCGCCTTCAATCAAGCTTCTATTTTCGCATTGGGTATCATGCCCTATATCTCTGCTTCAATTTTTGTGCAGTTATTGACGGTATTGGTTCCTCGCTTCCAAAAAATGCAAAAGGAAGGAGAGAGTGGACGTAAAAAAATTAACCAATACACAAGATATCTAACTGTGCTGGTTACATTATTGCAAGCATCTGCTTATGTAACCTATTTGCAAGGACTAACCGCACAAAGTGGTGGAATCATTCCTTCATTTGCTCCTTATTTCTGGTTGTCTACTGTAGTGGTATTGACTGCTGGAACGTTGTTTGTTATGTGGATGGGTGAAAAGATCACAGATAAGGGCTTGGGAAATGGTACCTCTTTGATTATCATGATTGGTATCTTGGCTCGTTTGCCACAATCTTTCTTGCAGGAGTTGAGCGCAAAATCAGTACGTAACGGACAAATTTTGTTATTCATTATTGAGGTAGCTGTATTGATCGCCATTATCATGGGATGTATTTTGCTTGTACAAGGTGTAAGAAAAGTCCCCGTGAATTATGCAAAACAAATTGTAGGTAATCGCCAATTTGGAGGAGCTCGTCAGTTTTTACCGATTAAAGTAAATAGCGCAGGCGTAATGCCAATCATTTTTGCGCAGGCAATCATTTTTATCCCAACCATTTTTGCGAATTACAATATACAAGCCAATGATTTTTTACGTGCGATCACTGATCAAACGAATATCTGGCATATGGTTTTGTATTCTGTAGTAGTAATTGGATTTACCTTTCTTTACACTGCATTGATCTTTAATCCAAAGCAGATTGCTGATAATTTGAAGCAGAATAACGGATTCATACCTGGCGTAAAGCCTGGTCAGCCTACTGCTGATTATATTGGTGCAATCATGGACCGTATTACGCTTCCAGGTGCTTTATTATTAGCTTTAGTTGGAATTTTGCCAGGTATTGCCCAGCTTTTGGGAATTACTCAACAATTCTCTACTTTCTTTGGTGGAACATCCCTTCTGATTATGGTGGGCGTTATTTTGGATACTTTGCAGCAAATTGAAACGCAGTTACTAATGCGTCAATATGATGGATTGATGAAGAGTGGACGCATTCAAGGACGTCAGGCTGCTGCTCCAGTGGATATGTAAAATTTTGTTTTGTGAAATTGAAACCCGGCTGATTCATCGGCCGGGTTTATTTTTTTATTAGATATTTGCTTCATGATTTTAAAGACAGCTGAGGAAGTTGAATTGATGCGGCATAGCGCATTGTTGGTAAGCAATACATTGGCTATGATTGCCGCCGAATTAAAACCAGGCATTGATACACTTTCATTGGATAAACGAATCAGAGAGTTTATTTATGATCATAAGGCTGTTCCCTCTTTTTTAAATTATCATGGTTATCCATATAGTTCCTGTATTTCAGTAAATGATGTAGTGGTGCATGGTTTCCCAACTAAAAAAGCCTTGCAAGAAAAAGATATTGTGTCTATTGATGTTGGGGTGATATTGAACGATTGGCATGGTGATCATGCCTATACTTTTGCTATTGGCGAACCTGATCCAGCGGTAGTCCAATTAATACGCGTTACTAAAGAATCATTGTATAAAGGAATTGAAAAAGCAGTAGTAGGAAATAGGGTAGGAGACATTTCTAATGCGATACAGGAACATACAGAAAAGGCACATGGCTATGGTGTGGTGAGAGAATTAGTGGGGCATGGTTTAGGTAAGAATTTGCATGAAGATCCGCAGGTGCCCAATTATGGGAAAAGAGGAAGTGGCCCCAAATTAAAAGAAGGATTGGTAATAGCAATTGAGCCCATGATTAATTTAGGTAAAAAAGAAGTTTATACTGATAAAGATGGCTGGACAGTTCGCACAAAGGACGGCACTGTATCTGTGCACTTTGAACATGATGTATGTGTTTACAAAAACAAAGCAGCCATTCTCTCTGATTATGCGCCAATTGAAAAAGCAGAGCGCGCTAATTCCAATTTATTCCCTTCCGCTACTGTTCAACTTTTTTCATAGACATGTCGACATCCTCTGGTCCATACCATTTAGTAGTTATTGGTGGCGGAGCAGCTGGTTTATTTGCGGCTGTTAATACTGCCAGGCTACAACCAGAATGGAGAATTTTAGTGGTTGAGAAAACCGGTAAGCTTCTTTCTAAGGTAAAAGTTAGCGGTGGTGGAAGATGCAATGTAACCCATGCTTGTTTTGATAAAAGGGAGTTTCCATTGTATTATCCACGTGGCGCATCCTTTGTTAAACGATACATCCATCAATTTTTTACAACTGACACCATTGATTGGTTCCAGCAAAGGGGCGTTCACTTAAAAAAAGAAAGTGATGGAAGGATGTTCCCCGATACTGATAATTCTCAAACGATCATTGATGTTTTATTACGAGAAGCCTCCAAATACGGAATAGATTTTCAGTTTCAGTCGGCATTAGTGGGTTTGGAAAAAAATAAAGACAAATTTGAACTTCAGTTAAGCAATGGAAAAAGTATTGAAGCCTTTTATTGTTGTTTGGCTTGTGGAGGCATGAATAAAGAATCTTCTTTTGATTGGCTTCGCCAATTGGGTCATACAATTATAAAGCCGGTTCCTTCTCTATTTACNNTCACATTCAACTGTCCTGGCCATTCTTTAACAGGCTTGATGGGGGTTGTTGTACCAATGGTGAAAGTGAAAATTAGCGGAACAAAGTTGGAGCAAACGGGTCCTGTATTGATTACACATTGGGGACTCAGTGGGCCGGCTGTACTTCGCTTAAGCGCATGGGGTGCGCGTCTTTTGCAAGAAAAAGAATATCAATTTACGATTCAACTTAATTGGTTGGAAGGGGAGGGTTGGAACTCCGCTTCGGTATTATCCTATTTTGAAAAGCAGCGTCAAGAGCATCCTTCGCAACAGTTAACAAATAGTCGCATGTTTCAATTGCCGCAGCGATTATGGGACTACTTTCTCACTGAGTCTGGTGTTGCTCCGCAAACAAGATTTGCAGATTTGAAAAAGAAGGATGAGAATAAATTAATCAAGTTACTCACAGATATGGTGATGGATGTTTCTGGTAAAACAACCTTCAAAGAAGAATTTGTAACTGCTGGTGGAATCGATTGTGCAGAGATTGATGCAACAACAATGCAAAGCAAATTAGTACCTGGTCTATATTTTGCCGGAGAAATAATGGATGTGGATGGGATAACAGGAGGATTTAATTTTCAACATGCATGGAGCAGTGGTTATTTGGCTCCTCTTTCTATGGCAACTAAATAAGATTAATCAAGTTGATGGTCAAATTGCGGTTTTATTTTCACATGGCACCACGCCAAAAGAGGAAATGAAAGAGTTGTGATCAAAGAGGTTGTCAAGGATGCGCTGGTCAATCGCATCACGTTATAAATTATTGCTAAATAAATGGGGTAGCTAAGGAGAAGTAATGCGCTTACTACTGAATCGCAATGTCCAGTCTTGCCAAATTTTTTAATCGTATATCGATAGATTGGCGTATAAAGAGGAAGGTGAATGATTCTCCCCAATTGAGCGGGTAAGAAAAGTATTTTTTTCAATCGTGGTGAAATACAACTGCCTAACTTATCTTCTAATAATTGATGATCGGAAGCGGGAATTTCGTAAACTAATTGTTGTAGGGACGTTTGTAACAACTGGTTGAAGAGTTGATTGCGAAGTCCATCACTCGATTGAGGCGGTACCTCCTTTTGTGTGATTGGATTTCCAAAATTGAGATGCACGTTTTTACCGAATAGTCTAAACGAACTATAATTGATACCAACTGGAATTACGCGTAAGGGTATTCCATTTTCCCATGCTTGGTTGGCCAATCTTGCGGTTCCTTTTTTCAGGGGTCGAAGATGCCATTCATTTACACAAAGGGCCTCACTGTAAATTGTTACAATTTTATTTTGTTTGAATAGCTCAATACAAGCATCAAATGTTTGATAATTAATGGAGAGATTTTCAGTGCCTTCACTGGTTCTAAATACAGGCAGAATGTTCAGCTGACGAAGGAGCTGGGCATGATTTTTATTTCGAAATGCATCTCCTCTTGCTAGTGCCCATACAGGTTCTTCAAACAATGTATCCAATAGGATTGAATCAAAAAAAGAGTTGGGGTGATTGGCTGCTAATAGGATGGGGCCTTTCTCTTGTAGGACTTCGGGATTATTGATCCGAATTTCTCTACATAACAGCCTGATTGCCAGTCTGGAAGCCAGTTTAAGTAAAGGATAAAGCAAGCCCTGATTTTTAGTGAAAATAGGCATATTAGCAGTATCTTTGCCACCCCGAAATAAAACCCTCGGGCTATTACAATGTTTCACAACATTATTTCTAAACAACTAAACGCTGATGTACAGGAGAGTGGTGCTGATACAGCAACACCTACAGCGACAACAAATGCACCTGTTGCGCCTACCGCGCATGATGATTTTGATTGGACTGTAGACAAAAGAAATGTGGCTGCTTACTCTGAAGCTGAAAAAGAGAAGTATCACAAAGTTTACGAGAGCACTTTCGTTCAACTTAACGATGGTGAATTGATCAAAGGAACAGTGGTGGGATTGACAAAAACAGATGTCGTATTAAACATCGGTTTCAAAAGTGATGGATTGATTTCTTTCAACGAATTCCGTGACATTCCTGGTTTGAAAGTAGGAGATGAAGTGGAAGTAATGATCGTTGAAAAAGAAGACCGCGATGGTCACCTTAATCTCAGTCGTCGTCAGGCTCGTATTACACGTGCTTGGGAGCGTATTGTTGAAGTTCACAAAACAGGCGAGGTGATTACAGGTACTGTTACTTCAAAAACAAAAGGAGGATTGATCGTTGATGTATTTGGTATGGAAACCTTCCTGCCCGGATCTCAAATTGACGTGAAGCCTGTAACAGATTATGATCAATTTGTTGGTAAGACCATGGAGTTTAAAGTGGTTAAGATCAACGAAGCAATCAAGAATGCAGTTGTGTCTCACAAGGCATTAATTGAAAGCGATATTGAAGCACAGCGTGCACAGATTATGAGCAAGCTGGAAAAAGGACAGGTACTAGAAGGAACTGTAAAGAACATTACAGACTTTGGCGCCTTTATGGATTTGGGTGGACTAGATGGACTACTCTATATCACGGATATTTCATGGGGTCGTATCGCACATCCTTCTGAAGTATTGAAATTAGATCAGAAGATTAATGTAGTGGTACTTGATTTCGATGATGAAAAGCGTCGTATCAGTCTTGGATTAAAGCAATTGACTCCTCATCCTTGGGATGTGCTTTCTGATTCAATTGTAGAAGGAAATACAGTAAAAGGTAAAGTGGTTAATATCGAAGACTATGGTGCCTTTCTTGAAATCCAGCCTGGTGTAGAAGGGTTAGTTCACGTTTCTGAAATTACTTGGGCAAATACACCTGTAAATGCTAAGGAGTTCTTCAAGTTAGGAGACGAGCACGAAGCGAAAATTGTGACATTGGATAAAGAAAGTCGTAAGATGAGCTTATCCATTAAGCAACTTTCTGCTGATCCTTGGAATGAGATTGATCAAAAATTCCCTGAAGGAAGCCGTCATGCTGGACTAGTAAAAAACATCACTAACTATGGTGTATTTGTAGAGCTAGCTCCTGGTATCGGTGGTATGATTCATATCAGTGATCTTAGCTGGTTGAAGCGTTTCAATCATCCTACAGAGTATACCAAAGTTGGACAGCATATCGATGTGATGATCCTGGGTATTGACCGAGAAAATCGTAAACTTCAATTAGGTCACAAACAATTGGAGGAAGATCCATGGAATACACTACAGGATACTTTTGCAATTGGTAGCATTCACGAAGGTGTAGTAACTCGTCGCGATGACAAAGGCGCTACTATTCAGTTGCCATATGGTTTGGAAGGATTTGCTCCTAACCGTCATTTGGCTAAAGAAGATGGCAAAAACATCGCTGCTGATGAAACTGCTTCCTTTATGGTAATTGAGTTTGATCGCAATGAAAAGCGTATCGTGCTTTCACATACCCGCATTTGGGAACAGGGTAAAATAGAAGAAGAAGAAGCTGTCAAAAAAGAAGCACGTGCCGATGCTGATAAAACAAAGAAAGCTGTAAAGAATATCCAAAGCAAAGTAGAAAAAGCTACCCTGGGTGATTTAGGGGTGTTAGCTGATCTAAAGAAGAAAATGGAAGGTGGTGCTGAAGATAAGTCGGCCGAATAAATTCTACAGTTAAACACAATTCAAAGGCTGCCAATTGGCAGCCTTTTTTTATGCTCATTTTGGTTGCAAGGGAGTTATATTTGTTAGAACCTGTAAATCCGCATGTCTAAAATCGTGCCTAGGATCTTTCGTGCCAATTTGATTCGAAAATTGGTTTTTTTAGTGGTAGGAGCTGCCTCCTATCCGGGGCTTGCCATGTTTAATAAGTTGCGTATCAGCGGAACAGAACATCTCAAGAAGCTGCCTAAAGAAAATGTTCTATTTGTAAGCAATCACCAAACTTATTTTGCCGATGTGATTGCCTTTTTTCAGATTTTTTGTGCCGTAAAATGGGGGA
>DDPN01000085.1:0-1897 GCA_002342205.1 Chitinophagaceae bacterium UBA2467
CCTTTTTTTACTCCATTATTGAGTAATACCTGCGCAAATTGACACACCCGTTTGTGCAACCGATTATATGTAACTACACGCACCCGCTCGTTGGGGTCATTTGGTTCCCAAATGATAGCAGGGCGATCTCCCATTTTTTCTAAATGGCGATCAATACAATTTTCAGTGATGTTTAGTTTACCTCCGGCAAACCACTCAACGCGTGGCTCTTTAAAATTCCAAGACAAAACCTTATCCCATTTCTTTTTCCAGACAAAGTGTTCAGCTACAGAAGACCAAAATGCTTCGGGTTGTTCAATACTTTTTTGATACGCTTCCCGATACGCTGCTTCAGATTTAATTTGATAAGGGTAAGACATGGGTTGGAATTTTGCAGTCCATAAAATTATGGATTGCGGGTGGAACGAATCAATTGAAAACTTAATAAACCAACAATTGCAGATAGCAAAGAGGCTAACAAGATGGCCACTTTTGAACTTACAATGGTAGGATTATCAGAAAAAGCAAGTAGCGTGATAAAGATGGACATTGTAAATCCAATACCTGCCAATAGACCTGCAGCTGCAATGTGTTTCCAGGCTACACCACTAGGCAAGGTTGCAAATTTGAATTGAACAGATAAATAGCTAAAGAGAAAAACGCCAATAGGCTTCCCTGCAAAAAGTCCTACCAGAATACCTAAACTATTCAGCGAAAACAAAGTGTGTGTTAATTCCTGCCCTAACACAATACCTGTATTAGCAAGTGCAAAAAGTGGAACAATTCCATAGGCTACAACAGGATGTAAAAAATGTTGAAGCTTTTCAGATAGAGATGCATGTGCACCTTTTCCAAATGGAATGGCAAAGGCAAGCAAAACGCCACTGATGGTGGCATGCACACCCGATTTGTACATACAATACCACATTGCTATTCCTCCCAATATATAAATGGGCAAGAACATCAACCCTCTTTTACCGAGATAAAACAGAACTCCAAATAGAGAGAGAGCGGAGAGTAAATAAATCCAAGAAAGCTCCGAGGTATAAAAAAGTGCAATCACTAAAATGGCTCCCAGATCATCAATGATAGCAAGAGCAGTTAAAAAAACTTTTAATGCAGGAGGTACTGATTTACCTGCAAGCGATAATACGCCTAATGCAAATGCAATATCAGTGGCCATCGGAATTCCTGCTCCGGACATAGTTGGTGTACCCGCATTAAACAATAAGTGAATACCCGCGGGAATCAACATGCCGCCCACTGCGGCAACAATCGGGAGTGCAGCTTGACGAAAAGAAGATAATTCTCCAATGTAGATTTCTCGTTCAATTTCAAGACCTACTAACAAAAAGAAAATGGCCATCAACCCGTCATTGATCCAATGTGATACGGAAAGCGGACCCAAGGTCTGGTGCCAAAAATGGATATAGCCTTCTCCCCAACCAGAATTGGCTATAAAAAGAGAAAGGGCCGTACAACCGATCAGTAAAAAACCCGAAAACTTCTCACTGCGGAAAAAATCCAGAAACAACCTCGATAAATTAAGTTGTGCTTGTATGGTGGGTTTTTGCACTGGCATAACTGAGTTTCAGGTACTTAGAAGCACCGGAACCGAACCCTGAAGTTAATAATTTACACTTCTTTGACAAGGATCATCTATAAAAATAAGGCCTCAGCACCTAGCTTTGCACCACGAATGAAAGGAATTGCGTCCATACTGTTATTTGTGTTCTCCTGCACGATCACGCTACCCTTGGCGCAATCCATTTTTGCTGCTAAAAAAGTCACTGTTTTTGTGGTTGACGAAGAAAAAAGTACGTCGAACCAACTGACTGAAATCAAGGAGCAGAAACAGGTGTTTTCCAGTCATATTCTTCTAGCGCTCACCGCTTTTGAAGGAGATAAAAAGCTTACA
>DDPN01000085.1:1908-6748 GCA_002342205.1 Chitinophagaceae bacterium UBA2467
CCTCCCAACTTTTGTTAATTGATCAAACGGAAAGAGACTGTCAACTAGTTGTCGGTCTGATTGTTTAGTTCTATTAACAAAGTAGTCATGAAAAATAACAAGAGTCCGCTGTCCAGAGTGTTAGAGCTGGTCAGACTCGAAAAATCTGAAATTTGGTCCATTTATTTTTATGCCATTCTCAATGGCCTCATTCTATTGAGTGTACCGCTGGGTATTCAATCGATTGTTGGCTTTGTCATGGGGGCCTCGTTTCGCGCATCGATTTATGTTTTGATTGTGCTGGTAGTAGTCGCTGTATTAGCAAGTGGACTCATGCAGATCAATCAAATGAAAATCATTGAAAAAATTCAGCAGCGAATTTTTGTACGCTACGCATTCTCGTATGCTGCAACGATCCCTAAATTGGATTTGAAAAAAGCAGATGGCATCTACTTACCAGAGATGATCAATCGCTTTTTAGATACGACTGCACTCCAAAAAAGCTTATCAAAAATTTTATTAGAGATCCCTACTGCCTCTATTCAAATCTGCTTTGGACTTTTATTATTAACCTTTTATCACCCTGTCTTTATTATTTTCTCATTACTGCTAGTGGTCATTCTTTGGCTAATCATTTATTACACCGGCGGCAGAGGGTTGGAGACAAGCTTGGAAGAAAGCAGCAATAAATACAAGGTGGTAGCTTGGCTAGAAGAAATGGCAAGAGTGATCAAGTTTATAAAACTAACAGCCGGACATGCGCTTCACTTAAAAAAGACCGACGAAGCCACAGTAGGCTATCTCACTGCGAGAAATGATCACTTTAAAATTCTTTTATTACAATACCGCTCTCTTGTTGCATTCAAAACGGCTATCACAGCAGCCATGTTAGTGTTTGGCTCTATTCTTCTTGTTAATCAACAACTGAACATTGGTCAATTTGTGGCAGCCGAGATTGTGATCTTGACCATTCTAAACTCCGTAGAAAAACTCATTATCAATTTGGATAGCGTGTATGATACGCTGACTGCGGTTGACAAACTAGAAAAACTCACAGACCACCCTATTGAACAAAGCGGTAGCATTGAATTGAGCAACGATAAAAAAGGACTGTTAGTAGAGGCTAGCAATTTGAGTTTTAGCTATGGAACGAATCAGCCTGTTTTAAATGGAATCAGTTTTCAATTTAATCCCGGTGAAAGAATTTGCTTGATGGGAAAAGGCGGAACTGGTAAATCAACCTTACTCCGTTTACTAGATGGGGCCTACGCAGATTTTGAAGGCTCCATTCAAATTGACAAGGTTCCAATTAGAAACTATAATTTAAAATCGCTACGCGCTACGATTGGAATTCTCCTTCATCAATATGATATTTTCCAAGGAACACTTTGGGAAAATGTCACCATGGGAAATCCATCTGTGCAAGTTGAAAAAGTGATAACGCTATTTGAGCGGGTAGGACTTGCTCCTTACTTCTCAACCCTAAAAGAAGGATTTGAAACAATACTTGATCCAACCGGTCAGCGTTTACCTCGACAAATCATTCATAAAATTCTTTTAGTAAGAGCCCTGTGCTGTTCTCCACGATTGCTGCTTTTAGAAGAACCTTGGAGTGGCATGGAAGAAGAAAATCGTTTACAGATCATGGAACTGCTCAATGAATTGAAAGAATGTACCATTGTTGTTGTAAGCAATGACGAAGACTTTGCTAAAACCTGTGATCAGGTTTGGCGAATGTCAAACGAAGGAAACTTAATTCCCGTAACAGTAAAGAGTTAATCATGTACACAGAACAATATAAATCTCACCAGGCGGTTTACCGATATGACCGAAAAAGCAGAGTACGAAATTGGTTGTTTGGGATTCTCATTGGTCTAGCCGTTGTACTTTTTTTACCATGGACACAAAATATCAGGAGTCGTGGTTTTGTAACAACCCTTTACCAAGATCAACGACCCCAGCAGGTTAATACCATCATCGGTGGACAGTTAATCAAATGGTATGTAAAAGAAGGTGATTTTGTAAAAGCGGGAGACACGCTGGTGCAATTAGCAGAGGTAAAGGCCGATTATCTTGATCCGGCTTTATTGGAAAGAACCCGCGAACAAATTGATGGCAAAAGTCAATCGATAGAATTTTACAAGAGAAAAGCTGGTACTGCTTTGCAACAAATGCAAGCCCTTGATAAAGGAATTGACGTAAAGCTGGAGCAATTGGATAATAAGTTGAAACAATTGCAATTAAAAATTCAAGCGGACAGCGCAGAGGCAGCGGCAGCACAAAATGATCTTTCGATTGCTCGACTTCAATTTGATCGTCAACGCTTACTAAATGATAGTGGATTAGTTTCACTCACACAATTGGAACAACGCAACCAAGCCTATCAGTCGGCACTAGCAAAAAAAATAAGTGCTGACAATAAATTTATAAACACAAAACAGGAGCTTCAGATAACCAAGTTAGAGATCAATGCACAATTGCAGGATAATATTGAAAAGAAAGCAAAAACCGAGGGAGATCGCTTTCAATCGCTTACGGCAGTAGCAAGTGGAGAAGCAGAGGTTGCAAAACTTAAAAATCTCTACGCCAGTTATTCCATCCGAAACGGAATGTACTATATCATCGCTCCGCAAAATGGTCAAGTAATTCAAGCAAAAAAAGCGGGATTAGGTGAATATGTGAAGGAAGGAGAAATGATTGTTGAGATTGTCCCTGAAAAAATTTCATATGCAGTAGAAATGTTTGTACGCCCGCTGGATATCCCATTGATCAACCCCGGACAAAAAGTACGCTTTCTATTTGATGGCTATCCGGTTGTTGTATTTAGTGGTTGGCCTAATGCTTCGTATGGAACATTTGGAGGTATTGTTGTTGCTGTAGAGAGAAATACAAACGAACAAGGAAAATTCAGAGTCCTGATCAAAGAAGATCCTTCTGATAAACCTTGGCCTTCGCAACTACAAATTGGTACGGGCGCAGAAGGAATCGCCCTTTTAAAAGATGTCCCAATCTGGTACGAGCTATGGCGTAATATTAATGGCTTTCCGGCTGACTATTATAAACCAGGAATGGAATCATCAAAAAAAGAAGAAGGTCATGAGAAAAAATAATAGAAGTCTTTCTTCGTTCCTGCTTGTTTCTTTGATAGTCCTGTTTAGTGGAGTTACACAAGGACAAACAAAGGATTCCTCTACTCGCTACCTATCAATTGATGAGTTAACTGCGCTGGTATTAAAATATCATCCCATTGCACAGCAAGCTTCCATTCAAATAGGTCAAGCGCAAGCAAATTTGCGGATTGCCAGAGGAGCGTTTGACCCGGTAGCCAGTTTTAAGTCGGCCGAAAAAACATTTGATGGCACTTCTTACTATACCTATCAACAGCCCACTTTAACAATCCCAACTTGGTTTGGAATAGAAGTACAAACTGGAACAGAACAGGTTAGTGGAAACAGAGCCAACCCGACAGAAACACTTGGGAAAAGCAGTTACCTGGGTATTCAAATTCCCATAGGACGCGATCTGTTAACAGATAAAAGAAGGACCGATCTTCAAAAAGCAAAAATTGCCAAGGAAGCTTCGTACACAGAGCGAAGAAAGATGTTGAACGATCTCATGCTAGAAATGCAAATTGCCTATTGGGAATGGGTTAGAGATGTTCGATTGCTTAGTATCACTGCCGATGCATTACAAACAGTGCGAAAGAGGTTTCAGTTTGTAAAAGAAAGTGTGCGATTAGGAGATAGACCTGCTATTGATACAATCGAGGCATTGACACAGGTGCAACAGTTTGAACAGCAATGGAACAATGCAATGCTGGCCTTTCAAACTAGTCAGTGGGAACTTTCACAATATTTATGGCAAGAAGATCAGCGTCCCTATTTACTTCCAGAAAATTGCAGACCAACCCCTGGGCAATATGAAAAGGTGATTGAAAGTAATGCACTCTCCTCGGCAGAGCCATTTTTAGAGGCAGCCCGCTCGTCACACCCAGAGCTTTTATTATACGATTTTAAATTAAACAGTCTTGCCGTTGAAAAAAGATATCGCACACAACAACTTTTACCCAAGGCAGCATTTACCTATAATTTTCTTGAAAAGGGATTAGGATGGACAGCGCCAAAGTCTGTTTTGTTCGAGAATAATTTTCAATACGGACTATCACTTGCCATCCCGCTGCGTTTGTCAGCAGAGAGAGGTGAATTCAAAAAAATTAAATACAGCATTCAATCTGTTTCTTTAGAGCAAGATTTAAAAAAATGGCAGATAGAAAATAAGGTGAGAACCCATTTTTATGAAGTACAAAACTTATTGAACCAGGTTTCTCTACAACAAAAAACGTTACTCAATTTTCAGGCCCTGCTTCGTGGAGAAGAGTTGCGATTCAGAACAGGAGAGAGTAGTTTGTTTTTAGTCAATGCACGAGAAACCCGCGCCTGGGAAGCTGCACAAAAATTAGAAGAAGTCAAGGCAAAGCACTTGATTGCATTCCAGAAATTATACTGGGCAGCAGGTATGCTAAACAAATAGATCAGGGATTGCAGCGAGGACAGGTTTCGGGACCCGCAGTTTGTTGCTGCTTGGGAAAATAATCATATTGAAAATGGCCACAATGTGTACAGCCCTTCACGAGATATAAAATAGAATGAGTGGGCGTATGACACAAAGAGCAAGGTAAACCCTCTTGCAACGCCACTACATCAAAGCCCGGCAGCTGACAAGATGGACACAAAGACTGTGCTTTACGAACTAATTTTTCAGTTGCCATCCTGATAACCTCCATTCGTGTGGGATTCATATATGCACGCATATCAGTTTCTACATAAACCTGTCCATACAAGTCTAAGCACATTTCTACAGC
>DDPN01000085.1:6867-7460 GCA_002342205.1 Chitinophagaceae bacterium UBA2467
GCTTTAACCTCATCCCAACTTTTAAAAACAGCACCATTAAAATTGGTGTTCAAACTCAATTCACGTACAACTACTTCAATCTGGTTGACATGATCTTTCAATAGCATCCACTCATCGTTAGCAGGTACAAAATAAATAGAAGGATGAGGACCAAAAGATCCTTCACTCGCTACAGTAAGTGGACATTGTGTCATTGCAAAAGCCGCATCGCATTTTTTTCGGAGTGTCTCCAAGGGAGAACCCTCTCTTTCTTTTTCACCTGAGAATGTTCCAAACTGATCGGTGTCTAGTTCTGGTAAAATATAATTGGCAATACCCAGTTCGGCATGTAACAATGGAAAAATAACGTTCTCTTTTCCATGTTTTGTTGCAATAGCAACGGTCCGATTTTTATAATAAGTACTCAAAATGATAGTGTTCTATACGTGGCAGCACACAAAATTAATAGGATCTTTCTCATAGAGAATCTGCAATTTTGTACTTGTAATGACCCCTCCTGATTTAACCCTGTTAGAGCAGGCAGTAAAACTGCTTGAAGAGGATCAGGTAGTAGCCATTCCTACAGAGACCGTTTATGGTTTGGCGGGAAATAT
>DDPN01000085.1:7509-9082 GCA_002342205.1 Chitinophagaceae bacterium UBA2467
ATTGTTCATGTGGCTGCCCTGGAAGAAGCCATTCCATTAGTAAAAGAAATTCCATCGCCCCTTCTTGCACTAGCAAAAAAATATTGGCCGGGGCCGCTAACACTCCTACTTGAAAAGTCATCGGTTGTTCCAGATTCAATTACAGCAGGAAGCAGTAAAGTGGCCATTCGGGTTCCTGCTCATCATATCACTCATATTTTATTACAAAAACTGAGTTTCCCATTAGTAGCGCCGAGTGCTAATCCGTACACTCGAATCAGTCCTACTACCGCAGCGCATGTGGAGTATTATTTTGGATCTGCCATTCCATTAATCTTAGATGGCGGCCCTTGTAAATTAGGATTGGAGTCGACTATTATTGGATTTGAGAATAATAAGCCGATACTGTACCGTCAAGGTGCATTGGAAAAAGAAATAATCGAGCAAACCGTTGGTGAGCTTACTATTTATCAAAACAAAACCACTGAAACACCCACGCCAGGATTGGCTGCAAGACATTACGCGCCCACAACTCCCACCCTTTTATGTGAGCGTAACGCAATTGGTGCACAACTAGAAGAACAATGTGTAGTGATTGTTTTTAATGAAGCCATTGCAGAGGTATCCGTAGAACAACAATTTGTGTTATCAGAATCCGGATCTTTGTTTGAAGCCGCCCGCAATTTGTACAGCGTTTTGCACGAAGTTGATCGTGGTGGATATAAAAAAATAATTTGCGAAAAACTGCCTGAAACCGGATTAGGTGCTGTTCTCAATGACAAATTGAAAAGAGCATCTTCTCCACTCAACCCTCATCAATAAAAACATCCAGATGTCATTTGAAGTAATTCTGACCAACTTAACAAATCCGACCCTGCTGTTTTTTCTTTTTGGAATCATTGCAGCTTCGCTAAAAAGTGACCTGGAAATTCCACAACAATCCACCAAGTTCATTTCGATCTATCTCCTTTTTTCAATTGGTTTTAAAGGAGGTCAGGAACTTCAACATGCTGAGCAAGGCTCCGAAATTTTCAAGGCTATTTTATTTGGAACAGGAATTGCTTCCATCATCCCCATCTATTGTTTTTATATTTTACGCAAACGATTAGGAGTAAGTAATGCAGGCGCCATTGCGGCTTCGTATGGTTCGGTGAGTGCAATTACATTTATAACCGGAGTTTCCTATTTAGAATTACACGGTCAAACATTTAACAGCCACATGATTGCAGTGATGGCTATGATGGAATTACCAGCCATTGTTGTTGCCTTTGTTTTGATTAGTCTCTATGAAGAAGCAGCCGCCAAAACCCAGAGTATGGGTAGTATCATTCGTCACTCCTTAACCAATGGAAGTGTATTAATGCTACTTGGAAGTTTGATTATTGGACTGATTGCAGATAATAAACAGGCAGAGGGAATCAAACCTTTCACCACTGATATTTTCAAAGGATTCCTGGCTCTGTTTTTACTAGAAGTGGGGATGGTCACAGCCAAACGTTTTTCTGCTTTCAAAACCTATGGATGGTACGCCTTCATTTTTGGAGTAGCGATGCCTCTTTTCAACGGCAGTGTGGTAGCCTACCTCAGTAAGTTT
>DDPN01000146.1:0-15762 GCA_002342205.1 Chitinophagaceae bacterium UBA2467
TGAGTCTTCCTTCATGTTCTCGGGACTGGAGCAGTGTTAAGATTCGATTAGTTACGAAGCTTAATTACAATTTTCGTGTCAGCTTTTTTTATTTCAAAACTGGCACGCTGAAAACTGGGTGGCCCAGCAATTCCTAATTTGTTGTTGGAAAAGCCAAATCCTTCGGAAGGAATTCCGAGTAAATTTGTATTCATTTTTCCATCTCCGTTTTCATCGTGCAAGACAGCTATTGCATAAGTACCCGAAGCAATTGAATTCCACTCCAGGGTAACAGCGTCACGCTGTGCCTTAACCACCCTCTTACTATAAGCGAGCTGAGGAACATCGGGAAAACCATTTGCCTGATTGTACACACTTACAAGTAGTACACCGTTCGAACTTTTAATGCCGATTATTTCAACTTGTAGTTTGACCGATACCTTCTCTTGAGTGGCTTTTACTGGAAGAAATAAACCACCAAAAAGAAAGAGTATTAAAAAAAGTTTAAGCGCCCACGACAGCTTCTTCCCCATAAAGTTGGGATTTATATTTAAGTGAGGGAGATGATAAAAAGGGACCAATGCCTAATGTATTCCACTTTTCGTCTACCCTTTTTATTGTGTCATCATCTGCCACAATGATATTTGGCCAATCTCTTTGAAAATTATCTAGTTCTTTCGATTTACGAGTACCATCTAATCCCAAACATGCTACATATGGGTAAGTGTCTGATTGGAATAAATGAGAATCTCTTTTGGGATCAAGATTGTTACAGAAACGCCAGAGACATGTTGGTAAATCTGAAGGTTCAACAGTGTGCTCCACATACAAGATCATTTTAATTGCTTGCATATTGGTGCCAGCTCCTATTGAATGATGAAGTTGACGGATATGGCCTGGCTTGTCTTTCTTAACAGAGAGAATTATACAAGAAATACCTTTATCCAATAACCCTGCAAATACTGCTTTGATTTCTGGATATTGCTGTAGCAATTGATCTTCAATTTCTTTAGATGCAGGAAGTGTTTGAGGGTTAATATAATTTTCGTCTACTTCCTCTTCCAATTTCTTTGTACCGTCAATACACATTTTTCCACCAAATCCTAATTTGGAACAGCTATGATCCAAAACATCCATCGGTCCTGTTGAAAAACTAATATCAGTTGCAGGATTTAGATTTGAAAATACATATTGAGCAAGCGATAAATAATCTTGAATCTTTACACCTTGGTCTGCAAGCACCAGAATCTTATTAAACATCATTTGCCCCGCCCCCCACATAGCATTCATTACTTTTTGACCTTGGCCTGGATATTCTTTATCGATTTGCGTTATAACTAGATTGTGAAAAACTCCCTCGACAGGCATGTCCATGTCTTTGATTTCTGGAAC
Organism: Chitinophagaceae bacterium UBA2467; assembly: GCA_002342205.1. Taxonomy (GTDB): domain Bacteria; phylum Bacteroidota; class Bacteroidia; order Chitinophagales; family Chitinophagaceae; genus JJ008. The sequence goes on from DDPN01000146.1 coordinate 1,372, forward strand.
CATCGTCATTTTGATTGGAGCCAAAAAAATACGTTCAGTAGCTTTTCCTAACCAAGCGTCCTCCTGAGGGGGGATACCAACAATTGTTGCGGGATAAACTGCATTCTTTTTATGCGTGATAGCAGTAACATGAAAACGAGGATACCAGTCTGGTAAGGAATAATATCCAGTATGATCGCCAAAGGGGCCTTCCCAGATTAAGTCCTCAGAGGGATCTACATAACCCTCGATTATAAAATCAGCATCGGCCGGTACTTCAATTTCAGGTTGCGTTATACATTTCACCAACTCCACTTTCTTTTTTCGTAAAAACCCAGCTAACATGTACTCGTCTACATTTTCGGGTAATGGAGCTGTTGCACTATAAGCGTATACAGGATCTCCTNNATGCTACAGCAACGGGCATCAGTTTCCCACTTTTTTTATATGCGGAAAAATGCTTTGCACTCACTTTATGTTTATGCCAGTGCATTCCAGTTAATGTAGGCCCAAACACTTGCATTCGATACATCCCCACATTTCTACTTTGTGTTTCTGGATCTTTTGTATGAATTACAGGAAGGGTGATAAAGGGGCCTCCGTCTTTTGGCCAGCAGGTTAAAACAGGAATCTTGGAAAGATCGGGGTTCTCTAAAATACACTCCTGACAAGCTCCTTTACCCTTGATTACTTTAGGCATCCAACTAGCAAATTGTCCTAGCTTGGGCAACAATTTGAGTTTATCGATAATGTTCTCTTTTGGAGAAGATAATAGTTGAAACAACTCTTCGATTTCTTTTGCCACAGCATCTAAATGATCTACGCCCAGCGCCATGCACATGCGTCGCTCACTCCCATATGCGTTCATTAAAACTGGAAAATTGGTGCCGGTATTCTCAAACAAAAGCGCCTTTCCCCCACCCCCAGATTTACTTACCCTATCAGTTATTTCGGCTATTTCTAGTTTCGGATCAACAAACTCTTTGATACGAACCAATTCGCCACTTTCTTCCAAAGCCTTAATGAATTCAAGTTGATTTTTCCAGGCCATCTTTTATTTTTTACAACTTCTTAAACAGTTTATTGGTCTTAATGTTCACTATTTATTACTCCGGTAAAGTGAATTCCAAGCCCAGCTTGATTGGAAAGCATGACACGACCATTATCAAATTGTAGACCTGTCGCTACATCTTGTTCTAATAACAAGGGACCATCCATATCTAAGGCATCTGCCAATGGATGAAGCTGCGCTAATGCTGCGGAACCTATTGTTGACTCGTTCATACTCCCAAGCATAACTTGCAAACCTAAACTTCGTGCTTCAGAAATCATTCGTTTGGCTGGAGTAATACCACCACACTTTGTCAATTTTATATTGATCCCATTAAAGTAGTGCGCACATTTTGCTACATCTTTCTCCGTAACACAACTTTCATCTGCAAAAAGGGGAATCAAATTCATTTCTTTTAAAATGCGCATCCCCTCCCAATTATCTTTCGCAAGTGGCTGCTCAATTAATTCTACACCCAGCTCCTTTAATTTTGGAATCAAGACTAATGCCTCATCAAGTGTCCATCCAGCATTTGCATCTACCCGAAAAAGTTTGTCGGATTTTGTACGCAAAAAAGAGAGAAGGTTAAGATCATCAGGAGTGCCTACTTTGATTTTGTAGATGGGCCAGTCTCGTTCTTGCATTTTAATTGCCATTATCGCTGCAGCGTCAATGCCAATGGTGTAGTCGGTTTTAGGCCCCTCTTGGTTACTGATACCCCAAATCGATTGTAATGATTTATTTTTCATTTTTCCAAACAAATCCCATCCCGCAATATCTAAAGCCGCAATTAGAAAATTTGAGCCAGGTATCAAGTGATGTAAATAATGCCAATAACGCTCAGGATCAGTAAACGCGAATTTTTCAATACCCAATTTTTTACTCTCCAAAAGAGCAGTCATCTTTTCTAGCGAACTTTCTGGATAATACGAAATGGAAGGGGCCTCCCCATAGCCTTTCCAATTACCTAATGACAATTCAACAATTAGCGTGGGCTGATGAGTTTTAGTTCCCTTTGAAATTGTGAAAGGATAACGAAATTTAAGTTGGTGCGTCCAGTAGCGAACCTGCATAAAAAGATTTATGCAAAGATAATTCGAGGAATCTTGTTATGCACGGCCTGCATTGACAATGGCGTCCCTAATTAATGTTGTGAAAGCTTTATTTTCTATTAATTCTTCCACCTTGACATGCATCCGATACTGCCAATAATTCTTTGGATTGGCTGGGTCATTAATTCTTTCATCACCCGGGTGAGTTCTCCGGATCATCTCGCTCATTCCCATAAGATCTTGTATTTGAAAAATGCTCCACATGGCAGGCGAATTTAAATGTTGCTCCACAATGGCGCGATTGATCCATGCTTCACAAAACTGGGGAGCGTCACCCCATTGATGCATTTCATGGTTATAGAAATATTGCGTGCGTTGCCTGTTCTCTTCCCACCATCCTCTAATTGTACTCATATCGTGCGTAGAAGGTGTTACTACAGCTAGATAGGGAGAATCGGCAGGATTAAAAAATGACTTAGTAGGATCTTTCGGCATTCGTTGTATCTCCAAGCTAAGAATTCCTGTTTGTTGCATTACATCTGGCACACAGTGAGGTACCATACCCAGGTCCTCACCACAGATTAACATATTTGTAGACTCCTTTAAAAAAGGCAACTTTTGCATAGCTTCCTGGTACCAAAAATGATCTTGCCTTCTATAAAAATAGTCATGATAGAGCTCCATCAATTTCTCTCGTATGGTTGGAGCGCATTGCTTAAACGACCAGGTTTTATCAATACTAATTCTGAAATGAAATTGTTTTTGATGTGAACCTGGTTCTTCAAATAAAAGAACATTTGCTATTAGCTCGAACATCCCCTCTTTGACTTTAGTGGATAGCCCTTGTGCTGAATTATGTTCAAAATATTCTTCAATCTTTATTTGAGTATCAAAAGCAGGTGCAATTATCCACGCACCATTTTGGTCTTTCAACAAAAATTGTTCCTTGACTATAAATTGCTGTTCACCAAAAATTTCCCAAAGTACTTCATCTGTAATGTAGGGCTTGCAAAAACGAGCATAATCAAATTGAATTCCTCTTGCAGTAAACTCATCTATTCCTACTGGTAAACATGGCACAAATCTTCCTAAAATACCTTGCACTGCATGTGTAGGGATACTCCAAATTCTAAAGAAACCAAGTATATGATCAATTCGAAAAGTATCAAAATAACGGCTCATTTGTTCAAACCGTTGCTTCCACCAAGAAAAACCATCCTCTTGCATCTTTTTCCAATTGTAAGTTGGAAAGCCCCAGTTTTGGCCTATCGCAGTAAAATCATCAGGTGGAGCACCCGCTTGCCAATCCATATTATAAAGTGAGGGGTCTACCCATGCATCTACTCCGTATCTGTAAATACCAATTGGAATGTCTCCTTTTAAGACCAGGCCTTTTTGGTGGGCATAAGCCACTGCAGCAATAAGCTGCTGATGAAGATGAAATTGAACAAAACAGTAGAAATTGATTTTTCGCCTTGACTTACCGCTTTTAAAAAGCTCATCTACTAACTCGTCAGAATAGTGATTGGCAGATGGCCATCTCTCAAATTTCGTAGTTCCAAACTCGTCCCTAAAATAGCAGAAGGCCGCATAGGGCTTTAACCAATTTTTATTTTGTTGGAAGAAACTCTTGTAACTATCTGTTTCAAAACAACTATCTGCTTGTTCCTGATAAAGCTCCCAAAGAAAATCCCATTTTATACGTAAGACCGCTTCGTAATCTACTTTCTCCAATTGATTTAATTGATCTTGGACTTTACGTAACTGCCTTAATTTCTTAGCTTGTTTTGTTCCGGCAATTTCAGCAAGATTTATATAGATAGGATGTAATGCAAATGCTGAGATGGCTGCGTAGGGATAAGAATCAAGCCATGTATTAGTAGCGATGGTATCGTTAATAGGAAGCAATTGGATTAGTTTTATTCCAACCGCCTGCGCCCAATCTACTAACAATTTAATATCGGAAAACTCTCCAATTCCAAAACTGTTTTGTGTACGTAAACTAAAAACTGGAATCGACACACCTGCACCGCGCCACTTTTCATCCTTTTTATGAATAAACCCATCATGAATAACGATTTGATCAAACTTGTTATCAATCCAATTAGGCAGAACTCTATTTTCACCCTGTTCAAATGCTATAAAATTTTTATTGGCACTATCCCAAATACCATACTTGTATTCGATAGAATTAGAACTATCAGAAACATCTAGTAAAATTTCCCACCAGTTATCTCTCTTTGTAAGTAGACTCGGCTGTTTTGTGTCCCAACATCCCAATTGAGCACTCGAACCAACTATACAAACTTGGTGAGTCTCAGAAAGTAAAGGAGCCTTCACTTTAAATAAAAAAGAACCCTCACTTTTCGTTTTTCTAGAGATCTTTTTTGCCTTTGGTAGTAGAACCTCTTGGAAAGGGGTAGTAAAAAAAGCATTTTCGTAATCCCCTGCATGATTCCAGGTGTCATAAAATAATACAGAGGTTGAATGAACAAGGGTGAAAACTCTGTCATCGCCCCACTCCGCAATAATTGAACCATCCTGATTTTGCAATAAATATTTGTACTTTATAAGACTTTTTTGGCCCGTTATTGGGGCATCAATAGTTAACTGCCACGTTTCTGCATCGTAGTAAGACATTAAACAGGCATTCTGCCGAACCCCGCTTCCAAGCACAGGTATGTTCCCAACAACAAGTAGCCGTTGACCGTACTCAGTCTTGAATTTTATATTGAATTGGAGGCGTGGCACAGGGTATAAGCAATCAGGCTATTGTGTGTACGAAACACATTATCAAAAATAGTGAAAATCAGTTATTCGGAACGACAAAAACAAGGCATAACAATTTCACAAATTGCCTTTTGGAGCGTAGTTTTGCAAAAAAAATTATGGAAAATACTAATAAGCAAAAAGGCATCTGGTGGCTTGTATTCTTTGCTTCAACTGCAGCATTGGGATGGGCTATTTTCTCACATTGGGAATGGCTGACCTTAATTCTACCTTTTCAAACAACTGCTTTTGTAAAGGCGATGGACATCATGTAATTGGTCAGGTTTTATGCGTTTTGCTCTTTTTTTATTTTTTCTAATTATATCCTTTTCGCTAAAGGCATCTTACTCCCCCTCTCTTTCATTGAATAGTTCAACGGGGCAAATAATAGCTGAAAGTGAGGCGGGCAAACAATCGTACAAAGCAAAGAGCCTCCTTCGAAAATTTTGGCGTAAGGCTCAGGATGTCGATAACGATTTGGCTTTTTTAATCATTCTTGCTGTGATTCTTCCATTTCTTGCAGTTTATCTCAAAGAGGGAAAAGTCAATTCCCGTTTTTGGATAAGCTTACTACTTACGGCATTGTTTTGGCTACCCGGAGTCATTTATTCCTTACTTGTAGTACTTAACAAAGATTAACTTCACCCAACTCACTAATAAAAAAGCCTCCGTTGTGGAGGCTTTTTTTATGTCGCTTAAATTAGCAGTACCGTTTATTTCACAGACTGAATCAAGCTTTTAAATGTTTCTGGATTATTCATAGCTAAATCAGCAAGAACTTTACGATCCAGCTCGATTCCTTTATCCTGTAATTTTTTGATAAAAACAGAATAAGTCAATCCCTCTTCGCGCACCGCTGCGTTGATACGAGCGATCCAAAGTGAACGATATTCTCTTTTTTTCAGCTTACGACCCACGAACATGTAGGTCATACCTTTTTCAACAACATTCTTAGCTACAGTAAGGACGTTTTTACGTTTTCCATAAAAACCCTTGGCTTGTTTTAATATCTTTTTACGTCTAGCTTTTGACGCAACGGCATTTTTTGAACGTGGCATAGTACTTTAATTAAATTAGTTAAGATAAAAGTCAGCTTACTTTAAACGAAGTAAACGTTTAACAAAATCAACATGAGATTTTGCAACTGTACCGTCTAAGCGCATATTACGCTTGCGTTTTTTTGACTTCTTTGTAAGGATGTGACGTTTGAAACTTTTTTGATGCATGATCTTACCTGTACCAGTCACTTTGAAGCGCTTTTTGGCACTGGAATTAGTTTTCACCTTTGGCATTGTACCAATATTTAATTTTTAACCCTTGAGGCATTCCCCACAGGGGGACCTTTTTCGAACCTCTTCAGGCAATAAGGCCGCAAAGCTACACCATATTCCTTGATATTCAATAAAAAAATGGCTCCTGATTATTTCAGGAGCCACCTTAAATTAAATTAAAAGAAGTACTTTCTATTTATTTGGGATCCAATGCTTTATTGATTCTATCAGCAATATCTTGCAAATGAATCTTGGACATTGTATCTGTATATACACTTGCTGAAGCAGTGGCTTCGGAACGTATCCTTTGCAAATGCGCACGTACAACAGTTTTAACATCTGACTTTTCAGCGCTTACTTGTGGTTGAGAAGAACCGCCAAATCCACCGAATCCTCCAGCAGGATTAGCTGGTGGAGGGTTTAAAATAGAAATCAGATTATTGACATATGTTTTTTGAAGGTTGCGGCGATATACGTCAATAGGCTTTTTAGTATTTAATTCAGACCAAACGCCTGCCTTTAAATCATTCATATATTCTAAAATGCCATAGGCTTTAGAACCTGCAGAAGCTTCGGCGTCAACCAATTTCGTCAACGTACGGTTACTCATGATTCTACCTAGAATATTATCCTGAACAGAACCTATAATTGTTAATGGACTCTGGCCTGTTTTTTCAAATATACTTTGATCAATCAGCCAAGTTGGTGTATTAAATAACTGCTTCTGCAAAAATTCTAAGGCTTCCTTTTGTTTCGCCTTGCTAACTAGTTCGTATACAGGTCCTGTCTGCTCCTGTGTTTTAGGAGTTTCCATGATTCCTGCTACATATTTTGCGACATGCCCATTGTAGCGTGAAAACTGCGAAATCACTTCCTGATAGATAGTGCGCAATCCTTCAAAATCCTCATTGGACTCACGTGTCCACTCATGTAGATTAGGAACTATTCTCTTGAGATTAAGAATGCCATAATAGCTTCCTTTCATGGCGTCATCACCAACCTGCTCACTCTGTGAACGAGGATCATCAGGATTTGTCTCAGTTCCAAACCATAAGCGGTTATTCTTAAGCTTTTCAATCACCCAACTATTTAGTTTGCTTTGCTCAGCATCTGGACTCTTGAATTCTGGGAAAAGTCTATAGCCCCACTCAATCGCCCATTTATCATAATCACCAATACGTGGGAATAATCCACTTGTATTGATTTTATCTTCTGGCTGCGCTACGTAGTTAAAACGTGCGTAATCCATAATGGATGGAGTATGTCCATTAGCCTCAACCCATGCCTTATTACGAAGATTTTCTACTGGTACAGTAGAGCTTGATCCATAGTTATGTCGTAAACCTAGTGTGTGCCCCACCTCATGTGAGGAAACAAATCGAATCAATTCTCCCATGAGTGTATCAGGAAATTGCATTTGACGAGCTCTGGGATCTGTTGGTCCACACTGAATCATATACCAGTTTCGTAACAACTGCATCACGTTGTGATACCAATTGATATGACTTTCCATAATCTCTCCACTGCGAGGATCAGAAATACTTGGTCCACTCGCATTGGGAATATCAGAGGGCTTATATACAATTGCAGAGTTTCTGGCATCGTCTAAACTCCAAGTGCTATCCTCTTGCTTAGTGGGCGCTCTCTTAGCTACGATTGCATTTTTGAAACCAGCTTTTTCAAAAGCAACTTGCCAGTCATTTACTCCTTGAATTAAATAAGGAACCCACTTTTCTGGTGTGGAAGGATCGATGTAAAATACAATGGGCTTAACAGGTTCAACCAGTTCCCCTTTTTTATATTTTTCTTGGTCTTCTGGCTTAGGTTCGAGTCTCCATCTTTTTACCAGTGTTATATTTTTTACGCCCTGTGGGTTTGCATCAAAATCTGTATATCCAACTGCAAAAAAGCCAACACGAGGATCGAAATAACGAGCCTGCATAGGTGTCTTTGGTAAAATAACCATAGAACTATTTAACTCCATGGTCATATTTCCGCCAGAAGCACCACCGCCTCCCATCATTCCTCCGCCACCAGGCGTTGGCATAGCAGGACCTCTTCCATAGGTTTTAATGGCTTTGATTTCGATATTAATTGGATATGATTTTACAGAAACCACATATGACTTATCAGCTTGAATTGCTGTTAAGCGTAAAGATGATTTCATGGAGGAACTAAAATGCAAAACATCATTGTCTCCATTAATGAAATCCGTGATATCAATTACAGAAGTTGCAGAATCCTTGCCATATGCTTTTACATCAAAAGACTGAACTATGGGTTGAACGTTAGACTTTGAAACGGTGGTGAACATAGGAGATGTTGAATCCTTTGCATATTCACCATAGGAAATAGTACGTAAGAAAATTTTATTCTTTGGTCCTTTTTCAAATCGAACTACGTTTTGACCAATTTGGTCTCCCGCATAACCAAAAAAACTACCGCCAGCTCTTAAACCAGCTGGTGCTTGCGAAATTCTGTTTACTACCAAAATGTCTCTCAGTAATAAAGAATCAGGAATCTCAAAGAAAAATCGATCCTCTACTTTATGAACCCAAAAAAGACCTTTAGAAGATTCTGCTTTTGAAGTAATCACTTCTTTGTAAGGTTTTGGGGCTGTAGTTGCAATTGGAGGAATACCAGGTGCACGTCTGTTTGTGTCCGGGCGAGCCTGGCTATTTTGAGCGGGGCCTGGAGCAGGTTGCTGTGCAAAAGCCATTTGCTGAAACAAAACACAGGCAGCTAATACAAGCGGGTTTAGTTTTTTAAACATGGGGGTTGTTTTTATTTTTTCTTTCCTTTTGGAGCAAACATTGCATGCATTCTTCGTCCTTCCATCTTAGGCATGTTTTCAAGGATACCTGCCTCAGCAAGACGTTCTGCAAATTTTAAAAGTAATAATTGGCCACGATCCTGGAATTGGATAGATCGACCTTTGAATTGCACATACGCTTTTACTTTGTTTCCTTCTTTCAAAAACTCAATGGCATGTTTCGCTTTAAAATCGAAATCATGATCATCTGTATTTGGAGTAAAACGTATTTCTTTCACCTCTGAGGCCTTACTCTTGGCCTTCATTTCTTTCTCTTTCTTTTTCTTGTCGTAGAGAAATTTATTGTAGTCAATTATTTTACAAACAGGAGGATCCACATTGGGTGATATTTCAACAAGATCTAGACCCTGTTCCTGTGATAAACGAATAGCCTCTTGAATTGAATAGATTCCTACTTCTACATTATCCCCTACTAATCGTACTTGGGGTGATCGGATCAAATTATTAATACGGTGTTCAGGTTCTTTGCGAGGGGGTAATTTACCTCTGAATCCATCCCGGCGTGGACCTGAAAAAGGCGGCCTGGGATTGTTTCCGGGTGGACGGGAAAACCCTCCTCCGGGATTTTGTGGTGCTGTCATTGATGCAATTTAGGTGACTAAATTAGAGATTTTAGCTTTTACGTTGTTGAATTTCAGTAAGTACCTCCTGGGTAAAATCCTGGAGAGATTTTGTACCAAGGTCTCCATGACCTTGACGACGAACAGAAACATGGTTTTCAAGCATTTCCTTTTCTCCTACTACAAGCATGAAGGGGACTTTAGCAAGCTCCGTATCACGTATCTTTTTACCAATTTTCTCGTTTCTCTCGTCAATAGATGAGCGTATACCCGCCTTTGTGAGTGTTTGGCATACTTCATGCGCGTAGGCAGAAAATTTATCACTGATCGGTAACACTTTTACTTGCAATGGAGCAATCCAAAGTGGAAAGCGACCTGCATAATGTTCAAGCAAAAAACCAATGAATCGTTCATGAGTACCCAATGGGGCGCGATGAATGATCAAAGGCACTTCCGCTTCGTTGTTAGTGTTGGTATAAGAAAGTTTAAACTTAATACCTGAATTGAAATCTACCTGATTGGTAGCTAAGGTGAACTCCCTTCCAATCGTACTCCAAATTTGCACGTCAATTTTAGGTCCGTAGAAAGCAGCTTCATCTTGTACTTCAACAAAAGGCGTACCTGTTTCAACGAGCACTTTGCGAACCATAGACTCTGTTTCTTTCCAAAGTGTAGGTTCATTCACATATTTCTGGCCCAACTTAGAAGGGTCATGCAAACTAAGTCGCATGACATATTTCTCAATTCCAAAAATCTTAAAATACTTAAGATACATTTCATTCACTGCTCGGAACTCATCAAAAAATTGCTCACGACTGCAATAAATGTGCGCATCATTCATGTGTAAACATCTCACGCGCATCAGCCCAAATAATTCGCCACTTTGTTCATATCGGTAACAGGTACCATATTCGGCGATTCGGTACGGTAAGTCTTTGTAACTTTTTGGCTCGGCATCAAAAATCTTATGATGATGCGGACAGTTCATCGCTTTTAAATAATACTTTTCGCCATCCATTTCCATGGGTGGAAACATACTATCAGCGTAATAAGGAAGATGCCCACTTGTTAGATACATACTCTCCTTAGCAATGTGTGGAGTCACAACACGCTTATAGCCTGCCGCCGTTTCTGTTTCTTTAGCCAGCTTTTCTAACTCCTCAATAATGATTGTACCATTCGGCATCCAAAGAGGTAGACCTGGTCCCACGTCATCATCCATTGTATAAATACCTAACTCCTTGCCCAATTTTCGGTGATCACGTTTTTTGGCCTCTTCCAACATAGCCAGATACTCATCTAACTCTTTTTGAGAAGGGAATGTGATACCGTAAACACGAGTAAGCATTTTGTTTTTTTCATTGCCTTTCCAATAAGCTCCGGCAATGCTTGTTAGCTTAATCGCTTTAATCAAAGACGTATTAGGAATGTGAGGGCCTCTACATAAATCTGTGAAATCTCCTTGCGTGTAAAAAGTGATTTCACCATCTTGTAAACCTTCTAACAAATCAAGTTTGTATTCGTCCCCTTTTTGGTTGAAATATTGAATTGCATCCGTTTTGCTGATTTCCTTGCGCGTGAATGAACTATTTTTTTTCGCTAGCTCATTCATTTTCTTTTCCAGCAAAAGAAGATCTTCTTCTGTCATCTTACGGTCTCCCAAATCCATATCATAATAGAAACCATTTTCAACAGCAGGTCCAACCCAGAATTTTACACCCGGAAAAACTGATTCAACTGCCTCAGCCATCAAATGCGCAGAAGAGTGCCAAAAAGTACTTTTGCCATCTGTGTCCACCCATGTTAACAATCGAAGTGCTGCATCTTGTTTAATCGGTCTAAATGCATCAACTACCACCCCATCGATGGAAGCAGCTAGTACTTTTTTTGCCAAACCTTCAGAAATACTTTTTGCAATATCTAAGGAAGTTACACCCTCATCAAAGGAGCGAACGGCACCGTCTGGAAAAGTTATTTTAATCATGTGAGCTTAAGGAGATAAAGAAGGCAAATTTAGCAATTTGAGTCCAAAACACCCTCAGGGTAAAGAGGATGTTAAAATTGAACGCAAGTGGCAATGACAAACGGCGTAATACTCACAAAAAGTATCTTTGCCCTCAATTATGAGTGGAATGAGATTGTGGCAAACTAGTAGTCTGTCTTTGACTATCCTCTTTTCATTACAAGTAGCTGGCCAAGACCTAAGCGGTATCTGGAAGGGTTACTTTGTGACTAAAGATTACAGTCAGTACAAAGTAGAGTTTCAATTAAAACAAACGGGTAGCCAAGCAATGGGCGTCTCCTATTCTTACCTGACAACGGTTTACTATGGAAAAGCAACCATGACTGGTCGGTGGGATGATAATGCACAGCAATTACTGATTCAAGAAAATAAAACAGTTGAAATAAAGGCTTCAGACGGTTCTGTTAATTGCTTGATGAATTATAAGCTTGGATATTCCAAATCTGGCAGGGAGGAGTATCTGGAAGGCACTTTCACAAGCAAATACGAAGAAAATTCGGATGGTATCAAAAAGGGAGATGATTGTGGCGGTGGAAGAGTATACCTACGTAGAGTAACTACCTCAGATTTCTATCCAGAACCTTTTCTGCAAAAATCCGCTGCAAAAAAAGTAATTATCAATGAAGCCCCACCAATTAAGAAAGCTAATCCTGAAATAGCCGCTAAAAATAATGAACCACAAAAAATAGCCGAGCCAAGAACAGAAGGTCCCCAGTCAATGGCAAACAGTCAGGCGAACACACCCACGCAAAAGCAACTAGTCATTCCCTCCGTTAATAACAATCGCTTCAATGACCTTACTCAAGTTATTACTGTCAAAACACCTCAAGTTCAAATATATCTTTATGACAATGGAGAAATTGATGGTGACACGATAACTGTTTATCTCAATAATAAAATGGTTCTATCAAATAAGAGACTGTCTACAGCTCCCATATCACTTAACCTTCTTCTCGATGAAGAAAACAGCACACAAGAGGTAACCATCGTTGCTGAAAATCTTGGAAGAATCCCGCCAAATAGTGCGCTCATGATTGTAGAGGCAGGGATTCAACGATTCAGAGTTCAGCTTACCTCCACCGAGCAAAAAAATGCAGTGGTCAGATTTCGATATGAAAAATAACTACTGATCTTTTTTATGCTACCTTAGTTGCATGCGATATTTTGTTGCGACATTTATTTTACTATTTTTTTCTCAGACAATCGTTGCGCAGGAACTAGATGGTCGGTGGTCTGGCCGCCTGGTGATGGCTCCCAGTGGGTGCTTCGCAGTATACAATATTGAATTTTCAATTCAAGAAAAAGACGGAAAGATAACTGGCACCGCACACCACTTTTCAGATTCATTCAATTATGTCCGAAAAAAAATAATTGGCACTTATTCTAAGGACAGTAATACGCTTTTAATTGAAGAAGGAGAGATAGTAGATTTCAAAATCAAAGAAGACTGTGTGCCCTGTATGAAGTCTTACAGATTAACTTATCACAAAGGTTCAGGTTCTACTATTACAGATGAGCAAATAAGAGGAAGCTGGTCCTCCCCTGCCAGCAAAGCGGCAGATGGTAAAGCTAGTTGTGATCCCGGAACAATTGTTTTAAATCGCCAAACTAAAACTACCTCTACCCCTATAAATAAATCGGATGAGTTACGAGATAAAAAAAATATACTTGTTCGTGAAATTCGGTTAGACAGCAGCGTTGCAAAAATTGAGTTATTTGACAATGGCCAGATTGATGGAGATACAGTCTCTGTTTATGTTAACAACCGCTCAGTCGTTTTTAAGCAATTACTACGCGCTCAGCCCATAACTTTTTCTGTTCCTGTCGATCAAAAACGAAGTGTACAAGAAGTTGTAATGGTAGGTGAAAACCTAGGAACTATACCCCCGAACACGGCATTAATGATTGTTACGGCTGGTAAAGAAAGATATCAGCTATATCTAACTGCAGACGAAAAAAGAAATGCCTTGGTTCGCTTCGTATATGAAAAAGGCAAGCAATAATTTTCTTAAAAAGATTGCCAGGGTAAAAATCAGACTTAATTTCGCGGCGCACTATGTTAGCAGGATTTCAAAATGTAACGTTTGAATTTGGAGCAAGATGTATTGTTCAAGACGCAACTTGGCATATCCAACCCGGTGAGCGAATTGGTCTGATTGGCTATAATGGAACTGGTAAATCAACATTATTAAAATTGCTGGTTGGAGATTACCAACCTACCCTTGGCTCCGTTGAACGAAGTAGAGAAACCACAATCGGTTATCTTCATCAGGATTTATTAAGTTTTGACACCAATGATTCCATACACCAGGTTGCTTTAAAAGCTTTCGCTCCTATTCTCAAACTTGAAAAAGAGATTGAGGAGTTAGGTCAACTATTAGAAAAAACAGGTGACGAAAAGGTATTACTGGAATATTCTGAAAAACTTCACCAGCTCGAAACTGCTGACGGCTACACCATACACAATAGAACAGCAGAAGTGTTGCAAGGCTTAGGATTTACAAATCAAGATTTAGAGCGCCCCTACCGTGAATTCAGTGGAGGCTGGCGAATGCGTGTTTTACTAGCAAAAATGATCTTGGAGCAACCAGATCTTTTACTACTTGATGAGCCTACAAACCACCTAGATCTTCCTTCTATAGAATGGTTAGAAAAATATCTTTTGCATTATAGAGGTGCGGTAGTAATTGTTAGCCATGATAAATATTTCTTAAATCGCATGGTTACCAAAGTGGTAGAGTTATACCAAGAAGAGTTACACTTCTACTCGGGTAATTATGCTTTTTATGAAAAGGAGAAGGTCTTGCGAATGGAATTACAACAAAAAGCTTTTGAAAATCAGCAAGACTATAT
>DDPN01000146.1:15829-16002 GCA_002342205.1 Chitinophagaceae bacterium UBA2467
TTAGTTCGTCCAGACCTTCGCATTAATTTTAGTGTTGACAAAACACCAGGAAAGATTATTGCAACTATAAAGAACATTCGTAAATCATTTGGCGAAAACATCATCCTTACAAATGGAAATGCTGAAATAAATAGAGGTGATAAAATCGCACTCATTGGAGCTAATGGAAAAGG
>DDPN01000075.1 GCA_002342205.1 Chitinophagaceae bacterium UBA2467
CTTTGGTTTTACCTGAAGAGAAACTCATCACGCGGGCTAAGTATGAGTCGAGAAATTCGAATGTTGAAGACGTGATAGCTAAAGTTGACGTTGAAAAATGGGCACAGGTAATAGCACCCTTTGAGCTATTGTGTCGTAAAGGTATCTGTGAATACGTTTCAGATGAAAAATACAGTCTCTATGAGGATTCTAACCATCTGTCCTACCACGGTGCAATTAAAGTGGTTCAACATATGTTCGAGAAAGTAGCTTTCTGAACTTAAGTGAAACTGCTCAAATCTAAGCAAATGATATGTTAGAACGGTTGCGTTACTGACTTTGATTATCTCTCAACAGGCAAACCTTCCTGATTCCACTGTATCATCCCACCCGTCATCGATCGGGTGTAAGCATAACCGTAATTGATACTTTCCGCAGTCGCTTGAGCAGACCGCTTACCACTTCGACAAACAAAAACAATGTCTTCGTTTTTATTACCGGTTTTTAAATAGTCAGTTAGTTGCGAGCCCAGAGTTATCCTTATTGCACCCGGTATATGCCCCAATTCCCCAGTCCATTCTTCTGGAGTTCTAACATCTATAATTTTAAGATGTTCTTTTTTGTCGTAAACTTCTTTACAACTCATTTCAGGAACTGAACTAACTCCACCTTGTGAGTCCCAGATCCGGCTGTCAGAAGAGATTCCCAATCGACAGCCAAAAACAAAGACTAGCATTGTAATGAATTGCTTTTTCATAGTTCCCTCTTCTTGCAAGTTAGATCACATTTTAAGTTTCTGCTAGTTTATAATCCGAAGTGGGGCATTTATAGGGTCCATTTAAAACAATACGAGCGAGCTTTTGTATCCCCTCCAAAATTTATTGATTTTAAAAAATGAAATGGCGCCCCAAGAGAATAAAAAGATATAATTCCAGGCAGTCTGAAAAATCAAACCGAGGAAAATTTCGTATGAAACTATTTTTTTCATTGCTTTCTTGTTAGGGCCTATCTCTTTAGCCTGGGGCGCTCGTTATGGTTGTAGCTTTGACAGTGAAGGAAGGCTTATAGAAAGCACCAGCTGCCTCGAATGCCCGAGACAAGGGGAGCCCAACTACGGTTATCCCTACGACTGCGGTGACAATGTTTCAAACTCCTCAACTTATATCTACCCGACTCCAACCACTCTGCGGCCAGTGACTCCAACCACTCTGCGGCCAGTGACTCCAACCACTCTGCGGCCAGTGACTCCAACCACTCTGCGGCCCCCTGTCCCCTCGACAACTCTGCCTCCCAGCACGACTTCAACAACCTCCACTACTTTGCCACCAAGACCCTGCAACGAAGGTTTCGTTAGAATTAATAATAGTTGCGTTTGTCCAACCGGCACTCAACTTAAAAATGGGATCTGCATACCCAATTGTCCTTTTCGCGCGACATGGAATGATCAAACTAAACAGTGCCAGTGCTCTCAAAAAAATTACATATGGAGAGGATCTTCACCTGGCAGATGCGTTGCCCCACCAAAACAGTGTCCTACTAATCCATCACAGGCCGACTGCAACTCGGCAGGTGAAGAGGATTGGGAAAATCTCGTTGATGACAGTTTAAGTGCAAAAAACCACACTGAAAACAAAACTGTCAATGCCATGCCAACGATTCCGCTGTCTTTGATTCTTAAAACGGATAAAAACGCAAACGCCAAGGCTCCACTTTGCCTGGGCTGTTTCTGTTGTGCAAGCGCAAGAGCTGCATCATGTGGAATTGTTTGCGCGGATGGAACGGGTTGGGATGACCGAAGTGATTCTTATCGAGACTGTGTAAGCAAATGCACGATGAGTACTTTTACTAACTTCTCCAATCAACCTACCAGTTTATCCTGCTATGATGTGACCTGTGGAGGTGTTTGCGTTGCTTGTGCAGGCAGAGCTATTTCCAGAGTTCTACAAAAAGCTCCTACATGTAAAGCAATCACCAAGGCTTATCACATTCCATGTAATGCACCCACTCGCTGTGATAACCCCTCTCTTCCCCCTGAAATTTTAAGACAAAATATTGCTACTCTCACAGCTTGCATCACTATGCGAACTGCAGGGCTGGCCATTTGTCGAACTCCCGACGATAAAAATCATATCGAAATTATTGGAAGCAAAATAAAAAACTTACAAAAATGTCTCAAACGAAATGGATATCAAAATATCCGAGATGTTTTGGATGAAGATATTTTTTCTGAATTTGAACGTATGAAGCGATTGTTTCCTGGGTTAATACCAACAATATAATTTCGCATTGAAAAGTGTCAGTCACCTTTCAAGCTTAAAAGGTGATTGACACCGAATCTACCCATTTCTTTTGTATACTATTTCAAAACAACTCCCAACAGATGCGAGACTCGCAAACGATCTGCGGCTGATCTCTTGATAACCTTGATTATTCATAAATGCGCTCACACCCGAAAGTTGGCAGCAATCTTGATACGCTTCAAAATCAGCAACCTCTATTTTGATATACCGAAAGTTAGATAAGAGCGGGAGCCCCCCTTGCAAGACCAATAGCTCCGTCCCTTGTGTATCCAGTATCAATGCTTGATATTTGGCGGGATCAAGTTTCTCTCTTTTAAATAAAGTGACCAAAGTCGAACTTTTAAGACATATACTTTGAACATAATCTATTTTCGGCCAAATACTTTTGTGCCCTTTTAAGTTCAAAACAGAAGATGATTGCCCTTCATTACTGGAAATATGGAACTCATACTCCTTGCCATCTTCATTAAGAGCCAATGCTTGCACCGCTATTTGGTTCTTTAGGCCAGTTATATTGGATTTTAGTTGAGCGAAAACTTGTGGAATCGCTTCGACCCATACCACATCCAATTTATGATAATGATAGAGATACCTTTCTTGTCCTGAATTGGCTCCCACATGCACTACTCCATCAACATCCACTAGAAAACTATCTTGAGTTTTGTAGAGGTGATTAAGAAAAGTACAGATGAGCGCCTTAATTTTTTTGATGACCATGAGGTATTTTCCCACAGTATAGATGCAGGTCTAGAAAAAAAAGAAGGGTGATAACTTCTGATTTTCAAATTGGGCCCAGTTGGGATCGAACCAACAACCCCCAGATTAGAAATCGTGACCAGCAGAGTTTGGTACGAATCGCTAAGTCACTGGAATCACAGCGATGTCAAAATATAAACAATCTCTTACGTAAGGCGAGAGTTTTTGGTTGTAACCGGTAGTTGCTAGACGATCTTAACAAGGCAAGCCGAAGCTTTTTACGAATGGTCAAAACCGCTAACTGAGAAATGTTACGACACCCGCCTAAATTTTAAAAACTCCCCAGCTTTAA
>DDPN01000023.1:0-1370 GCA_002342205.1 Chitinophagaceae bacterium UBA2467
CAAGAAGCAACGATAGCAATAAAAAAGACGGTAGCCCCCACCAATAAAAAGTCTTCGATTTTTAGTTGCACGGGATAGTAATCGATCAAGAAACTTCCTCCCTCTAATGGAATAAAGTGATAGCGCAACTGCAACGTAGCAAGTAGTGCGGCGAGTACCATCCCTGCCACGCCGCCAATCCAAGCTAGCAATACGCCTTCGCCAATAAATATTTTTCTGATGAGTGTTTGATCCGCTCCCAGCGCATGTAACACCCGAATATCTTTTTGCTTTTCTAAAACCAGCATGGTAAGTGCACCGATCATTGTAAAGGCGGCTACAACTAATATCAATGAAAGCACCCCGTACACAATCCATTTTTCGGTGCGCATCACTTTATAGAGTGTTTCATTTTGTTCAAATCGGTTTTGTACAAGAATTGTTTCACCCATTATCCTTTCTAACGCGACACGAACAGCAGTAGCATTGGCTGCGGGAGACACTTTGATTTCAACGCCTGTGGCTTGAGTGGGCTGTAGCTGCAACGCTTTTTGCATAAACGCCAATGAAGTGATTGCATATTGATCATCAAAATCCTGTTGTATCAAAAAAGAAGCCGCAGTTTGCGCTGGTTCAAGCTGAATAGCAGTTGTCCAATCAACTTGCAGCCCCGCTGTTTTTTTGGGCAGATAAATAGACAATGGCGACAGATTGCGATCAGCCAGAATATTCAAGGCAGATTCTACGCCTACCCCCAATACTAATAAAGGGAAATCAGCGGTGCCCGTTTCAAAATTTCCACTGGCTAAATGCGAGGGTACACCACTCACGTGGACATAGCTGGAATCAACTCCTTTGAGATTAACCATCACCTGGTTTTCACCGGCCTGTAAAAGTGCTTTTTCTTGCAAAACAACGGAGGCCGCTTCAACACCTGGAATTTTTTGAATTGCATCGAGCTGAGCTGCTGAAATCGTTAGCACTTTACCTGTTTTGGGAGACAATGCCCAATCCGGATAAAAAGAAGAATAAAGTGATTTAACCATTCCCTCAAAACCATTAAAGACACTCAATACCAAAATCAGAGCCATGGTACCTACCGTAATTCCCAACACAGAAATCCAGGCAATCCAATTGATTGCTTGCGTAGATTTTGGTGCTTTAAAATAACGCCAGGCAAATAAAAACTGCATGAGATTTACTTAAGAGGCCGATTCATTGGCAGCAGAAGGACCTCTTTCATCACTGATCTTTTTAAATAGTTCCTCCATGCGAAACACATGATCTAATGTATCGTCCTTAAAAAATTTTAACACCGGTATGCTTCGGAGTTGATGGCGAACCCTGGCCGCCAATTCTTTTTTGATTTCGTGATGACGATCCTCAATTTT
>DDPN01000023.1:1399-2474 GCA_002342205.1 Chitinophagaceae bacterium UBA2467
TCCAAGAGGTCGGGGGTGACTTTTACAGATGAAATAGACACCATTCCTCCCTCCAGCATATTCAAGCCCAGGCGTTGAAAGATGGTATTCATCTCTTCGTTCAGTAGCCCTGCAATTTGTTTCTGTCTTTTACCTTCTTCCATAATTCCTCGTGATGTCCCTGTAAAAGTAGTTACTTTGTCGGGAACCCGTTCATCCGTATGCGCGCTTACTATAGAATTTTTGGTTATTTAGGCTTTTATAAGGGTCGTATAACGCTCTATGCACTATTTGTGCTTCTCAGTATTTTGTTTTCGATTGTATCCATCGGCATGCTCATGCCTTTTTTACAACTCATTTTTACCGGTGAGGGATCCAGCGCTCTTTCGCACAGCAATAATCAGGTCATTGAAACACTCAACCACTATCTTGCTAGTTCAATACTTGAGAATGGAAAAACGCATACACTGGGCCTGATTTGCTTGCTGATGATTGCATTTATTGCAGGAAAAAATATTTTTCTCTACCTGGCCTATTATGTGCTCAACCCAATCAAGCACGAATTAGTAAATCGTTTACGCGAAGAAGTATACAGCAAGGTTTTACAATTACCCGTAGGATATTTTACAGAGCGCAAAAAAGGAGACCTGATGAGTCGCATGACAAATGATGTCAACGAAGTGGAGGTTTCTCTCATTGGTGCACTGGAGGGATGGATACGTGACCCGCTTACCATACTCATTACACTTGCCGTACTGTTTCTAATCAGCCCTCAACTCACCTTATTCATTCTATTACTGATTCCAGTGCTAGGCTTAGTAATTGGCCGAATCACACGCTCTTTAAAAAAAATATCACAAGAGGTATCTATAAAATTTGGAGAGACGTTATCCGTATTAGACGAAACACTAGGTGGACTTCGCGTTATCAAAGCGTTTGGAATTGAATCAATCCTGACTCAAAAATTCAAAGAAAGTAATCAACGACTTTTAGAAGCTCGTAACCGTATTGGCTACCGACGCGATTTAGCTTCTCCCCTTTCAGAAATCATGGGCATTGCGGTGTTTACCGCAGTTCTGTATTATGGAGGTAGACT
>DDPN01000023.1:2587-9098 GCA_002342205.1 Chitinophagaceae bacterium UBA2467
ATTTTTTACAACCTGATCAATCCTGCTAAAGCATTGTCTACTTCTTTTAGCAATATGCGAAAAGGAAGCGCTGCCATTGGAAGAATTGAGGAAATTTTACATGCACCCCTTGTTGTTGAAGACAGTCCGACTGCTGTTGAACTAAAAGGATTTGAACATAGCATCGAGTTCAAAAATGTTTCATTTAGTTATGGCGATCAACCCGTCGTAAAAAATATTAATCTGGTTATTCCAAAAGGCAAAACGGTAGCATTAGTAGGTTCATCTGGTGCCGGCAAATCCACCCTCGCTGATCTGCTGCCTCGTTTTCATGATGTAACCGAAGGAGAAATTTTAATTGATGGAAGAAACATCAAAGAATACACACTCGCTTCGGTTCGCAAGCAAATGAGTATTGTTACGCAGGAGCCGATTCTTTTTAATGATACAATCGCAGGTAATATTGCGATGGCGGCACCAACTACCAGCCCTGAAGCGATTGAGCAGGCAGCGCGTACTGCAAATGCACATGAATTTATTTTACGAAAAGAAGACGGCTATGCTACTAACATTGGTGACAGAGGTAGTAAACTAAGTGGTGGAGAGAGACAACGTTTAACCATTGCAAGGGCTGTTCTAAAAAATCCACCCATTCTTATTTTAGACGAAGCCACTTCTTCACTTGACACAGAAAGTGAGCGTTTGGTACAAGAGGCTATCAATAATATGATGCAACAGCGGACCAGCTTAGTGATTGCACACCGGCTGTCTACGATTCGTCACGCAGACGAAATCATCGTGCTTCAAAAAGGTTGCATTGTTGAAAGAGGAAGACACGAAGAATTGATTGCACAAAATGGCTTCTATAAAAAACTGGTAGAGCTACAAGAAGTTCGTTAGTGCGTACGCAGCGCTTCTCGGGCAATCACCAATTTTTGGATTTCACTGGTTCCCTCCCCAATGGTACACAACTTGGCATCACGATAAAACTTTTCTACCGGAAAATCTTTTGTATATCCGTATCCTCCAAAAATCTGAATAGCATCAGTAGCTACACGAACAGCTACCTCACTGGCATAATATTTTGCCATCGCTGCTTCTTTAGTCATTGGTAGATGCTGGTCTTTTAAGTAACAAGCTTGATCAATCAAAAGTTCTGCAGCCTCAATTTCAGTAGCCATGTCGGCTAGCTTAAAGGCAATAGCTTGAAAACTTGCAATCGGTTTATCAAACTGCTGTCTTTCCTGTGCATATTTTTTGGCGGCTTCATATGCGCCTTTTGCAATGCCCAGAGAAAGTGCGGCAATGGAGATACGTCCTCCATCGAGTATTTTCATAGCTTGTTTAAACCCGTCACCCACTTCTCCTAAACGATTAGCATCTGGAATTTCGCAATTTTCAAAAATCAATTCGGCCGTTTCACTAGCGCGCATGCCGAGTTTATTTTCTTTTTTACCTGCCGAAAACCCTTTGGTATTTCTCTCTACAATAAAAGCAGTCGCATTGTTTTTTGCACGCGGTTCTCCCGTACGGCAAAGCACAACTGCAATTTCTGCGGAGATCCCATGCGTAATCCAGTTTTTGGTGCCATTCAATACCCAATTTCCTGCAGCATTTTTTGTTGCAGTGCATTGCATATTCCCGGCATCACTTCCCGTATTTGCTTCGGTCAATCCCCAAGCCCCGATCCATTCTCCACTGGCCAATTTAGGCAACCACTTCTTTTTTTGTTCTTCATTACCAAATGCAAGTAGATGTCCTGTACAAAGTGAATTATGTGCGGCCACACTTAGGCCAAATGCACCACACACTTTTGAGATTTCTTCTACCACTACTTTGTATTCGGCATAGGTTAATCCAGCACCGCCGTATTGTTCAGGCACTAACACCCCCATCATTCCCAACTTGCCTAAATCTTGCAAGGTTTGTTTAGGAAAAAATTGTTTTTCGTCCCACTCCATCAAATACGGTGCAACCTTTGTTTTTGCAAATTCACGGGCTGCTTCCGCCACTTGTTTAGTCAAATCGTTCTGCTCAAAATTCATATGCGTCATTTTAATAGAGATGCCACCCTGTTGAGAGTGGCATTCTTTTATATACTGTCAAGCAATTGCCAGAGGCCGGTGCTAAGATAGGGAGGAATTTTAGAAAACTAACACTTGTTAGTGTAATTTTTTTTGACTTATTCAGTGCGCAACACCAACCCATCCCAAGCCAGATGAATATGCTCGGGCAGTTCAGACTCCACTTCTGCATGGAGTCCCAATTGATGGGAGATATGTGTTAAATACCCTGTGGGTACTTTTAATTGATCGATCATCTCCAGCGCCTGCTCTAACGTAAAATGAGAAAGATGTTCCTGCTTTCGAAGCGCATTTAAAACCAACACCTTGCTTCCCCTAATTTTTTGTTGCTGATCCTCGTCAATCCGGTTAGCGTCAGTGATATAGGTAAAGTTTCCAAAACGAAACCCTAACACCGGCATACGATGATGCCAAACCTGAATGGGTTGAACAGGTATATCCCCCACCCAAAAAATTTCTTCGGTGATGGTATGAAGATTTAATTCAGGAATACCCGGATAACGTGTGTCTGAAAATGCATAGTAGAAGTCACGACGAAGCGCCTCTTCGGTGAGTGAATCGGCATAAACATCCATTGGCTTTTTACTGAAATAATTAAATGCTCTAATATCATCCAATCCGGCCAAGTGATCTTTATGCGGATGCGTAAAAACAACAGCGTCCAAGTGTTTTACCTTTTGCCGCAGCATTTGATATCTGAAATCGGGTCCTGTGTCCACCACTAAGCGCGTAGTAGCAGACTCTACCATGATACTGGAGCGAAGTCTTTTATCAAGTGGATTTTGAGAATGACAGACCGCACAATCACAACCAATCATTGGCACGCCACCACTGGTTCCCGTCCCCAAAAAAGTAATTTGAAGTGGCGGACAATGCATAAAATTTATTCTGCTTTTTCGGAGCTCTCTACACGCGCCAGCACTTCTTGATGCAACCGAGCCGATTCCTCAGAGAGGAGTCCCGGATCAATTTGTAATTGAGGAATCAAATCAATGAGGGTATTGATGCGGCCTTCGGTAGCTAAAAATTTATTGAGTACGACTACTTTTTTAGATTCCAAAATGCAATAACCACTTTGAAACGTACCCCGCTCATAGCGAAGTACATAACCAGCCTGTTCGGGAATGGCCTCTAATTTATCAAGTGTTGTTTGGGTGTATTTCATATCAGTGCTGCGAAAGTAACATTCAAAATGCGTTTAGCAAACCAATTATTTTGACTGAAAAGTAATCACGGGCACAATCATCTCTTCTAAGCTAACACCCCCGTGCTGAAAGGTATTTCTGTAGTAATTAGCGTAGTGGTTATAATTGTTCGGATAACATAAAAAATGATCCCCCTTAGCAAAAATGAAAGAAGAATTGATAGTAGGACTGGGCAAACCTGCCTGGCGGGGATCGCGGTAGGCTAACACATCGCGTGGCTCATATTGTAAATTTCTGCCATGCTTGTAGCGCAAATTGGTCGTGGTTTGTTTATCACCTATTACTCTACAGGGAGTTTTTACCCGGACACTTCCGTGATCCGTTGCTAACACCAACGTGAGAGGTTTGTCTGCTATTCTGCGTAATGCCTGGTGCAGCGGCGAATGTTCAAACCAAGAACGGGTGACGCTTCGGTAACTTTTTTCATCTCCGGCCAGTTCTTTCAACACTTCCATTTCTGTGCGCGCATGACTGAGCATATCCACAAAATTGTAAACAATCACATTCAAATCATTCCCGAGCAAATTATGAATATCCTGCTGCAATTCTTGGCCAGATTGATTATTCAAAACCTTGGTGTAAGAAAAACGAATATCTCCTAACCCTGCTTTTTTTAATTGCTGACGAAGCAGTTCCTCTTCGTGCAAATTTTTTCCTCCTTCGTCCTCATCATTTTTCCAGAGCGCAGGATAAGTTTTTTCAATCTCTGCAGGTAACAATCCAGAAAATATGGCGTTGCGTGCATATTGTGTAGCCGTGGGAAGAATACTATAAAAACTATCTTCCTCAGTTAATCGAAAACTCTCTGAAAGCACCGGCTCTATCGCCTTCCATTGATCAAAACGAAGATTATCGATCAAGACAAAAAACAAGGGCGTTCCTTTTTTTAACAGCGGAAACACTTTTGTTCTCAATAAGGTTTGACTCATTACGGGTGCCTTAGAACTGTCACCCAATAGCCACGAAGAATAATGTTTTGAAATAAACTTAAAGAACTCTGTATTGGCCTCTGACTTTTGTGTTTGCAATACTTCTTCCATTTCCGGACTATCTGTCCGCTGCATTTCTAATTCCCAATAAACGAGTTTTTTATAGATGTCTCGCCACTCTTTGTGATCCGGATCGCTGTTGAGTGCTGTGAAAAGATGACGAAACTGTTGTTGATAGGCCGAAGTCGTTTTTTCTGCTACTAATCGTTTATTGTCGATAATTTTTTTCAAACTCAGCCACACTTGATTGGGGTTGACCGGTTTGATCAAATAATCGCTGATTTGCGAACCGATGGCATCATCCATCAGGTTCTCAGTTTCATTTTTTGTAATCAACACCACCGGAATGGAGCGATTGATCTCTTTGATTTTTGCCAGCGTTTCCAAGCCCGTTATNNTCAAATCCATTGGTAAACGTTTGAACCGCATATCCCTTGTTTTCCAAAAAAAGCTGTTGGGAGCGCAAACTCTCAATTTCGTCATCCACCCATATGATTTTTGCCATTGCCATAGGCCAAATTTAGCTTTTTAAAGATGGCCTTCGTATTTTTACAGGCTCACTTGTTAGCTTTAACAATATGAACGCAAAATCGGCCACCCGCAAAATCATCAACGATCCCGTCTATGGATTTATTACCATAGACCACCCAACGGTGCTGGCCATTATCTCACATCCCTACTACCAGCGGCTGCGAAACATTCACCAAATGGCGTTTGCGCACCTGGTTTATCCGGGTGCGATGCATTCACGCTTACATCATTCGCTGGGTGCCTACCATTTGATGGGAATTGCACTGGCTGAGCTAAAAAGTAAAGGAGTGGCCATCAGCGAAGAAGAAGAATTAGGAGCGCGACTTGCCATTTTGCTTCATGATTGCGGACATGGCCCATTTTCACATGCACTGGAAAAAGAATTAATCCCCGGAGTTCATCATGAACAACTTTCTCTGTTGATCATGGAGAAATTAAATGAAGAATTCCAGGGAAAACTTACTACGGCGATTGAGATTTTTACGAACCGATACCCGAAAAAATTCCTTCATCAACTGATTTCAGGACAACTGGATGTGGACCGAATGGACTATTTGAATCGGGATAGTTTTTTTACTGGAGTAGCCGAGGGTGTAATTGGATATGATCGGATATTAAAAATGTTAACCGTCCATCAAGACCAACTCATGGTGGAGGAAAAAGCTATTTTTTCTATTGAGAAATTTTTGATCAGCCGCCGACTCATGTACTGGCAGGTCTACTTACATAAAACAGTGGTGAGTGCAGAAATGACGCTGGTTCACGCCCTTCGCAGAGCCCACCAATTGATTGCAAAAGGTCAAACCGTTGAAGCAGCCACCACGGCACTCAACTTTTTTTTACAAAACAAAGCTGCTGCTACCGACATCAAGCAGCATTTAGACCTGTTTTGTCGTCTTGATGATCACGATGTGATGGCCAGCATAAAAAACTGGTGTCAACATCCAGACCCCGTATTATCAGAATTAAGCCGCTTAATCGTGAATCGTCAATTGCTAAAAATCCGTTTTACCAAAGAAGCTGTTGCTTCCTCAACGGTTAGTACGCTACGTAAAGAAACAGCTGCGCGATTAGCAATATCCGAAGAAGAAGCCGCCTATTTTGTTTTTACCGGAGAGGCTTGTAACACGACCTATAATCCCAATGACGAACGGATCCATATTTTATTTAAAAACGGAGATGTAAAAGATATTTCTGAAGTTGACAATGCACTGATCAATCATGGCAGTAGCAAAGCTTATGGAGAAATAAAAAAACATTTCATTTGTCAACCCGGAAATAATTGAATCAACACCACTTGTATGATGCAGTTTACCGCCACACAAATCGCACAGCTTATCCAGGGAAAAGTAGAAGGAGACCCAGGGTCGGCGGT
Source organism: Chitinophagaceae bacterium UBA2467 (assembly GCA_002342205.1). Taxonomy (GTDB): domain Bacteria; phylum Bacteroidota; class Bacteroidia; order Chitinophagales; family Chitinophagaceae; genus JJ008. The sequence goes on from DDPN01000023.1 coordinate 8,751, forward strand.
ACATGCATTTGGTAAAATTGAAGAGGCTGTTGCCGGACAACTTTCTTTTTTAGCCAACCCCAAATACGAAGAACATCTCTACCGCACGCAGGCAAGTGTTGTGATTGTGAGCGATCAATTTCAGCCTCGTGAAAAAGTAAATTCCACACTAATCCGTGTACCCGATGCTTATTCTGCATTTGCAACACTGCTAACCAAATATCAAGAATTACGCACGCAGCAGTTAAGTGGAATTGAACAACCCAGTTTTATTGCCCCCTCTGCAACCATTGCAACAGGCACCTATATTGGAGCCTTTAGTTATATCGGCGAAAAAGTCAGCGTGGGAGAAGGAACAAAAATTTATCC
>DDPN01000023.1:9146-10829 GCA_002342205.1 Chitinophagaceae bacterium UBA2467
CAATGTGTGTTGGGCGACAACGTGATCATTCATGCTGGTACCGTCATTGGAAGTGATGGTTTTGGTTTTGCGCCGCAGGCCGATGGCAGTTTACAAAAAGTACCACAGATAGGAAATGTTGTCATTGAAGATGGCGTAGAAATCGGGGCCAACACCACAATTGACAGAGCAACGATTGGATCCACACTCATTCACAAGGGAGCCAAACTCGATAACCTGATTCAGGTTGCACATAACGTAGAAATTGGCAACAGTACTGTGATTGCGGCACAAACCGGTATTAGTGGAAGCACTAAAATTGGAAAGGGAGTCATGATTGGTGGGCAAGCCGGAATTGTTGGACATATCACCCTGGGAGACGGCGCAAAAGTCAACGCGCAAAGTGGAGTTAGTAAATCCTTAGAACCCGGAAAAGCAGTTACAGGCACCCCTGCATCCGACTATACCCAGGCCCTTAGAAGCCAGGCCGTCGTTAGACGGCTCCCTGAGCTGGAGAAGCGAATCCTGGAACTTGAAAAGATCATAAAAGATTTACAATCAAATAGTTAGGAGCAATAATTGGCGACCCTTCTGCATTTGTTATCTTTGCAGCACCAAAACCCGTCCATGGCTACTCCGTTCAACCCCGATAAACAGCACACCATTGGTTCTTCTGTAACCATTTCTGGTACAGGACTCCACACTGGTATTTTAGCTGATCTGACCTTACATGCTGCTAATCCCGGCTACGGCATCCAATTCAAAAGAACGGACCTGCCTGATCAGCCCGTCATCAAAGCGGATTGTGATTTAGTTACCGACACCAGTCGCGGCACCACCCTAGAATTCAACGGCGCAAAAATCAGCACCATTGAACATATTTTGGCAGCGCTGGTAGGAATGGGCGTTGACAACTGTTTGATTGAGGTGAACGGTCCAGAAATTCCGATTATGGATGGAAGCTCTGCTCCTTTTGTAGAGTTAATTGAAAAAGCAGGAGTAGTTGAACAAGACGCTACAAAAAACTGGTACAGCATTGATGAAAATATTTTTCATTATGATGAGGGCAAGCGCGTAGAGATGGTTGCAATGCCAGCACTCGACTATCAAATTACCACACTCATTGATTTTAATTCACCCGTATTAGGAACGCAACACGCGGGTCTTAAAAAAATCAGCGACTTCAAAGCTGAGATTTCCTCTTGTAGAACGTTTTGTTTTTTACATGAGCTAGAAATGCTACTGGACAACAACCTCATCAAAGGTGGAGATATCAATAACGCCATTGTCATTGTTGATAAGCCGGTAGATGATCAAGAGTTAGACCGTCTCAAAAAAATATTCAAGAAAGAAAAAATCGAGGTAAAAAGCGAAGGTTATCTCAACAACCTGGACCTGCGTTTTCCCAATGAACCCGCTCGTCATAAGCTATTAGATGTGATAGGTGATTTGGCTCTTATTGGCTATCCAATTAAAGCTCGTATCATCGCCAACCGACCTGGTCATAGCAGCAATGTCGCTTTTGCTAAAAAGATCAAACAGTACATCAAAAAAAATAAGCACACCAAAGATGTGCCTTATTACGACCCTGCAATTCCCCCTGTGTACGACCAACAGTACATAGAGAAGAAACTACCACATCGCTTTCCCTTTGCTTTAGTTGATAAAGTGATCGAGCTGAGCGACACGCATATTGTAGGCGTT
>DDPN01000126.1:0-11667 GCA_002342205.1 Chitinophagaceae bacterium UBA2467
AAGTGACGTGGCAACCATTCGAAAGACGTTGGCAAAAAAATAGCCCCTCGTTGAAACGAAGGGCGGTAAACCAAAACCAACTGCTTATGAGAAAGAATCTTTGTTTATTTCTTTTTATATAGACGAAATCTTGTTTGTTTCCTGTCTTTTTTTGATCCTAGAATTTGTGAAAATTCTCTTAAAGAAAGTCATAACTCGCTTTTCCCCCTCGCTATACCTATTTAAGGATGTCATCAGTATTGTCTATTTTTGCCCTAGCTAAAAATTATACTATGTATCCTGTTGAGATTGTGAATCCGATGAAAGAAGAATTAACCGATTTTGGTTTTTCTGAGTTATTATCTGCCCCTGCTGTTAATGAACAGTTGGCTAAATCCGGATCAACGTTGGTTGTTATCAATTCAGTTTGTGGTTGTTCAGCCGGTACGGCACGCCCTGGTGTGTTAATGGCAGTTTCTAATAGTCCTAAAAAGCCTGATTATTTGACTACCTGTTTTGCCGGCTTTGATCTTGAAGCTGTAAAAGCAGTACGCGAACACTTATTACCTTATCCTCCTTCTTCACCTGCTATAGCTTTATTCAAAGATGGTAAGCTTGCACATTATATTGAGAGGCACATGATTGAAGGTCGTTCAGCTCAGGCTATTGCAGAAAATCTGATTGCTGCTTTTAATCAGCATTGTAATTAACGAATAGCTACGAATGTATCCCAACCTGTACTATGCGTTCAAGGATTTGTTTGGCTTGGACTTACCCTTCCTGCGTTTTTTAAATACGTTTGGTTTTTTTGTAGCTATTGCATTTGGTGCTGCTGCCACTTCTCTTTCGTATGAGTTGAAGCGAAAATCCAAAATGGGTCTATTTCAACCTACTGAAATGGCGCATATTGTAGGAGGGCCCGCTCATTGGACAGAAATCGCCTCAAATTTTATATTAGGTTTTATTTTTGGTTTTAAGTTCTTGGCTTTATTCTCTCTTGATAGCAGCATTAATATCACTCCTGCTGAATTTATTTTTTCTTCAAAAGGTAATTGGCCACTTGGGATTACTTTCAGTTTGTTTTTTTCTTTTTTGAAATGGAGAGAAAAAGAAAAGGCTCGACTTCCTAAACCAGAAAAGCGTACTGTAAGGATTTGGCCACAAGACAGGGTAGGTGATATCACCTTACTGGCACTGGTGTTTGGATTAGCAGGGGCTAAACTCTTTGATATATTTGAGAACTGGTCTGATTTTCTACAACAGCCTGCTGCGTACCTATTTTCAGCTGCTGGTTTGACAATGTATGGAGGTTTGATCTGTGCAGCAATTGCAATAGCTATCTATGCAAAAAAGCACAAGATTGGGTTTTTACGGTTAAGTGATTCGGTAGCTCCAGGTTTGATGCTGGCTTATGGAATTGGAAGATTGGGGTGCCATTTTGCAGGCGATGGAGACTGGGGACTTGTTAGCGATTTAGCACAAAAGCCCTTTTTCATCCCGGATTGGGCTTGGTCATTCACTTATCCAAATAATGTTATTGAGGCAGGTATTCCCATTCCAGGATGCACGGGACCCTATTGTAATGCACTTCCACAAGGGGTTTATCCAACTCCACTTTATGAAGCTATTGCTTGCATCTGCTTAGCCCTTGTTCTGTTTCTAATCCGAAAGAGATTAAAAAATGATGGCTTTTTATTTTCTATATATTTAATATTCAATGGATTAGAAAGGTTTGCTATAGAAAAAATACGGGTAAATAATCAAATGAATTTATTTGGTTTTAACCCTACACAAGCGGAGGTCATATCTATTCTTCTTTTTGCTGCGGGCCTTATCCTGTTTTGGTATCGTTCAAAAAAGAATGATAAACAGGCTGTTCGATAAAAATCAGTAGAAAAAACACTGTTATTTTCAGTAACTTCGCACACGTTTGAAGGGTAATTTTTCGTCTTTATCCCCTAACTATTAAAAAAGTCAAATTTCATGCGGCAGCTCAAAATTGCTACCCAGATTACCAACAGAGATTCGCAGGCGGTAGAAAAATATTTACAAGAGATTTCTAAAATTTCAATGATCACTCCTGAAGAGGAGACTACACTTGCACAGCGAATTAAAATGTTCAATAGGAATCCTGTAGATTCTCAACGTGCATTAGATAAACTTGTTCAAGCCAATCTTCGATTTGTTGTATCTGTTGCGAAGCAATATCAACACCAGGGACTTTCTTTGAGTGACTTGATCAATGAAGGTAATTTGGGTTTAATAAAAGCTGCTCAACGTTTTGACGAAACCAAAGGATTTAAATTTATTTCTTATGCTGTATGGTGGATTCGCCAATCCATTTTACAAGCTTTGGCAGAACAAGGTCGTTTAGTTCGTCTTCCGCAAAATAAAATAGGTACTTACAACAAAGCGAATAAGGCTTACATGGCTTTTGAGCAAGAGCACGAGCGTGAACCTTCTACAGAGGAGCTTGCAGAGTTGTTGGAGATGAGTGAAACTGAAATAAATAATATTTTTCAAAGTAACACACGCCATACTTCCCTTGATGCTCCTGTGCATGAGGCCGAAGATGTTGCGATGGGTGATCTTTTGGAAGGAAGTGACGATACAGACGATGATGTCATGAAAGACTCTTTGCGCAATGAAATTCGCAGAGTTCTTAAATCTCTTTCACCTAGGGAAGCAGAAATCGTTAATGCATATTTTGGACTGGATGGAGAAAATGGTGTAACAATCGAACAGATTGGCCAAAAATATGATCTTACCAAAGAGCGAATTCGTCAAATTAAAGAACGTGCTATTAAGCGTCTTCAAAAAGCTCGTTATAGTAGTGCGTTAAAAGCTTATCTGGGATAACCATTTAGCTGGTTTTAATTGATTCTTTTCGATCTCCAATTAATTGTAAAGCGCTCCGTTAATTATGGATACAATAGAAACCGTACAGTGTTTGATTATCGGCTCTGGACCGGCTGGCTATACAGCTGCAATTTATGCTAGCAGAGCTGGATTAAAGCCTGTATTATATCAAGGAATTCAACCTGGAGGTCAGTTAACCATTACCACAGAAGTTGAAAATTACCCAGGTTATCCAGAAGGAATCCAGGGGCCTGATATGATGGTGAATTTTGAGAAACAGGCTGCCAGAATGGGTGCAGATATCCGATATGGAATTGCTACAAAAGTAGATTTTACGGGACCGATTCATAAAGTTGAAATTGATGAAGAAAAATGGATTGCAGCACACAGTGTGATTATATCAACAGGTGCATCTGCAAAATGGTTGGGACTGGAAAGTGAGCAACGATTAAATGGATTTGGTGTGAGTGCTTGTGCAGTATGTGATGGCTTCTTTTTTAAAGGAAAAGAAGTAGCAATAGTAGGAGCAGGAGATACAGCCGCAGAAGAGGCCTTGTATCTGTCAAAGATCTGCTCAAAAGTGCACATGATCATTAGAAGAGATGAAATGAGAGCCAGCAAAGTAATGCAGGAGCGTGTTAAATCCACTCCAACCATACAGATTCACTGGAATAGTGAAACCGAAGAGATTATTGGCCAAAATAAAGTCGAAGCTGTACGACTCATTAATACAAAAACAAATCAAAAAGAGGAGGTCGCCATTAGCGCTTTTTTTGTTGCTATTGGTCATAGTCCTAACTCCTCCATCTTTAAAGATTGGATTACTATGGATGAAACCGGCTACATAATAACAACGCCAGGTACTAGTAAAACTAACATCGAAGGTGTATTTGCTGCTGGAGATGTACAAGACAAAACATATCGACAAGCTGTTACTGCAGCAGGTAGTGGTTGTATGGCTGCTCTAGATGCTGAGCGTTATTTAAGTGCCAAGGGAATACATTAAAGATTCCATCCAAATTTTGTTAAGATTAAATGGCTTTGTTTCTCCATTTATTTGTACGTAAGTACAGAAAAGAGGGGATTAATAAACAAAGCCAATAGATCCATTCGCTCATCCAGCCAATTGTAATGGAAAAGTGATAATACTCCAGTACAATGTAAATGTACGTGCAATAGGTAACGATGGCGCCTACTTCAATCATAAAGGTTATTCGAGTATTACCTGAGGCGGTAACCGTGCTTAAAAAGATTGTAGCTACAGAGGAGAGAAGTAGTGCTGTAGAAACAACTCGTAATACCGGTATTCCTTCATTTACAAAAGAATCCCCTTGCCCAAATAAGGAAAGAAACGAGCCCGGAAATAAATTCAAGATACCTACAATGAATAGCGCTAAGGATAAGCTAATTGAAAGTATTTTCTTGATCAGATGAATAACTTCATTTTGTCTGCCTTGTCCAATAATATTACTTACCATAGAATTAGCCGTAGAGGCAAAAGCCCAACAAAAACAACCAAAAATTCCAAAAATGTTTCGCATCACATTTGAAATTTTTAGTGCCATGGCTCCGTGGTGTTCGATTAATAAAAAAAAGTATTGCCAGCTAATGATACTTATTGCATGCTGAAACATTAGAGGCGAGGAGACGGAAAGTATTGATCGCTGGACAGGCCAGTCCCATTTAATTGCGGAAAACAAACTAAACTCTTTCGTGAACCCTTTTTTATTAATTACAACGTAAATGACAAATAATCCGATAAATTCTGAAATGATAGAAGCTATCGCTGCTCCATTGAATCCTAGTGCTGGAATTAAACCAAATCCAAAAATTAATACATAATCTAGAAGAATGTTTGAGACTGTTTCTGCTAGCGTGCCCGCTACAAGATACCTGGATTGATTAATGCCTACCAGTAATGCATTTCTAAGTTGGTAAACGTATAAAAAAGGAAGTCCCCATATTCTAATCTGCAAGAACTGGATGGCCTTTTGTAAAGTAATTTGATCCTTAATAATATAGCTAAAAAGGGTGGGTGTAATTGTGTACGTTAGGATTATTCCTATTAAGGAAAGTAGCAGACCAATATAGACTCCTTGGCTAAATAATCGACCCACTTCTTGCGGCTTGTTTTCGCCTGCTCTTCTGGCAATTAGCGTTTGCAAACCATTGTTGAGGCCATACCCAATCGCGGCAAAAATTAAATAATATACGCCTGTGATTCCCGCAACTGCAAGGGCGGCAGGATCTTGGTCAAAATGTCCTAAGTAAATATTGTTGATTACAAAATTTAATTGTGGAATAAAAATGGCCAAACTGATTGGGAGAGCCATTTTTAAAATGGACTTCTTATTGATTTCTACTTGTAAAGGAGAAGGGTTCATTGTTATTATCCTTGCAAACGTACAATTATATTAACTTTGAAAATGAAACACTTATCAATAAATAATCTTGAAACCTCTTTTTTCTTTTAGAAGTTCTGCGGAAGCTCCTCAAAAATTAGATGTGGCAATTGGGCTTAGTGCTAAGCTGGCTTCCTATGTCATAGTAGATGCTGTGGCAGGAAATCCTGTTGAATTATCTTTTTTTGAAATCGACAATTGGAATCAAAATACTGTTTCAGCATTTTTGGATCATTTTTCAGCGCATAGTGAATACTCGTCTGTCCAGGTCTCTTATGCTTCCCCGCAACATACTCTTTTGCCAATTTCTAAATATGAAAAAATAGCCCTTCAAAATCAATTGCAGTTGACCTTTCCTTTTCAACCGAATTCGATTCTTCTGCAAGAGTCTTATGCTGATTGGCAATTTTACCTAGGATATTTAGTGCCAGCTACTATTTTTAAAGCTGTAGAATCGAAGTTTCCTGCCTGTCAAATCAAGCATTCATTTAAGTCCATGTTTAACAATTTACCTGCAAATAATTTATCAAATACGATATTTATTGAAGTGGGTATACAGCAATTGGATTTGCTGGTGTTTAGAGCAGAGCAACTTGTTTTTTGTGGCACTTTTCAATACACAACAGAACAGGATGCGCTTTACTTTTTATTGAAAATATGTCAAGAGTATTCATTTGAATTAACTGAAGTCCGTTTACAGTTGAGTGGTTTAATTGATTATTCGTCCAAGCTCTATGCTGAATTATCCTCCTATTTTTTGAATGTTACTTTCCGCACTAATAGTAAAGACTGGACTTTGACAAATTATCCTTCCCATTATTTTACACTTTTGACTAATAGTTTACCATGCGTATCATAAGCGGAAAATTGGGAGGGCGACGTTTTTCTCCACCCGCTCACATGCCTCATACCCGACCAACGACCGATGTTGCTAAGGAGGGGCTATTTAATATTTTGCAAAATAGGATTGATTTTAATGGTCTTAAATGTCTCGATTTGTTTGCCGGAACGGGTAGTATTAGTTATGAATTAGCTTCCAGAGGGGCCGATTCATTGACCTTAATTGAAAAGGATAGCAAGCAGGTTCAATTTATTCAGCAAACTGTTAAAATGCTTGGGTTAGATAACTTTTCAATCTTAAAGCAGGATGTTTTTCAATTTTTGAATCATTGTAACGAACAATTCGATTTCATTTTTGCTGGACCTCCTTATGCATTAACTACTATTGACCAGCTTCCCATTCTTATATTCGAAAAAAAATTACTGGCCTCGGATGGATTATTTGTGTTAGAACATACTCCTCGTAATAATTATTCAACATTCAAGGGCTTCGAAAAGGAGAGAAATTATGGTACGACCATCTTTAGCTTCTTTGTAACTTCGTAGGACTGATGTTCTACGACTTTTTTCTACGTTCTTTTAGACTTCTATTGTTGCCAATCGCTTTATTGTATTGGGCAGCTATTTATATCCGTAATTATTTATTTGATAAGCAATGGCTTCATACAGCCGAATTTGGAATTCCTTTGATTACAGTGGGTAATTTAGCTGTTGGAGGCACAGGGAAGTCTCCGATGGTTGAGCTTTTAGTTGAATTTTTATCACCCCATTATAAAGTGGCTACCCTTAGCCGGGGATATCGAAGGCGTACGCGTGGATATGCCTTTGCAAAGCCTGAATCGACCGCTCTTGACATAGGCGATGAACCTTTGTCTCTTTTTAGAAAATATCCAAGCACTGCAGTTACAGTGGGAGAGGAGAGAATATTAGCCATCCCTGAATTATTACATGATTTCCCAAAAACAGAAGTGATTTTACTAGATGACGCATTCCAGCATCGCTCTATCCGAGCTGGATTTTCCATATTGCTTACTGAATATGCTAATTTATTTACAAGAGACTTCTATTTACCCACAGGTGATCTTCGAGATTTAAAAAGTAGGTACAGAGACGCTACGGTTATTATTGTTACAAAATGTAGTCCAGATTTGAGTATAGCTGAGCGAGATCAACTTATTGCAGAAATCAGCCCTCTTTCTCATCAAAAGGTTTATTTTACTTTTTTAGAGTATGGGACACCTTATCATATTATTACCCGTAAACCTTATCAACTACGTGTAGAAAATGAGGTTTTACTGGTAACTGGCATTTCTAATCCAAAGCCGCTCAAGCGGTACGTAGAAGAGCATTCTTCCTATTACCGTCAGCTTCAGTATAGAGATCATCATATTTTTACTATAGAAGATTTTAATGAAATTGAAGTTGAATGGAGAAAATTAAATAAGAAAGAAGGTATTATTTTGACTACTGAGAAAGATGCAGTTCGTTTGGAAAAGTTTTCAGATCGATTAATAGACTTGCCAGTTTATAGTATCCCTGTTTGTCATCGCTTTTTGTTTAATGCTCAAACAGATTTTGAGCACAGTATCCATTCTTTTATAAACAATTTTAAAAGCAGGGAATAATGGGAAGAAAAAACGCTAAAAAGCAAGCAAAACGAAAAGATAAAAAGACTTTTGTTCCTTTTATAAAAGGGGTCCTAGATATTTCTCGCTCTGGAATGGGATATGTTGTTGCTGAAGGGATTGATTTAGATATCATGGTTCGACCAGGAGATCTGAACGGTGCTTTGCACGGAGATCTTGTTGCTGTTGCTATCAAAGAAAGATCTTCAGCCGGAAAACGTATGAAGGGTGTAGTGCGAGAGGTTTTAAAACGAAAACGCTCTGAGTTTATTGGAAAAATAGAAATGGGTAAGGGATTTGCATTTCTATTAATTGAAACGGACAAGCCCGTCCCAGATTTTTTTATTCCTTTTCATGCGCTGCAAGGTGCACAACAGGGGGATCGTGTTCTTGCTAAAGTAACCGATTGGTCAATGCAGGATAATAAAAGACCGCAAGCGGCTGTAGTAGCGATCTTGAAAGAGGAAGATATGCACGATGCAGCTATGCGAGAAATTTTATTAGAGTCGGGATTTCCACTCCATTTTTCTGATGAAGCATTGGAGGAGTCGCTAAGAATTTCTTCCCATATTGATCAAAATGAAATAGGAAAGAGAAAAGACTTTAGAGATAAACTTACTTTCACAATCGATCCAATTGACGCAAAAGATTTTGACGATGCAATCTCATTTGAGAGGCTGCAAAATGGACATATTCAGATTGGAATCCATATTGCTGATGTAGGACATTATCTTGAAGAAGGTTCCTGCTTAGATAAAGAAGCATATCAACGTGCTACATCCGTTTATTTACCGGATAGAGTGAGTCCAATGCTTCCAGAAAATATCTCGAATGTGCTTTGTTCGCTTCGGCCAAACGAAGATAAATTGACGTTTTCAGTTGTTGTAGAAATGAGTAGCTCCGCAAAAGTGCATTCGATTTGGATTGGTAAAACAGTAATTCACTCCAACCATCGATTCACCTATGAAGAAGTACAGGCCATTCTAGAGGAAAAGGAGGGGTACTATGCTACGGAATTGGTGGAACTTAACCAGCTAGCACAACAATTAAGAAAATTACGAATAGCCAATGGAGCTATTAATTTTTCCTCTCAGGAAGTTAGATTTAAATTGAATGAAAAGGGTGATCCGGTTGGCGTGATGATTAAAGAGAGTAAAGAAGCTCATCAGTTGATTGAGGAATTTATGTTGTTGGCAAATCGTTTAGTAGCTGAGCATATTTCATCAGCCTCTTTAAACGGTAAACCTATTCCATTTCCTTATCGAATTCATGACGATCCTGATGAAGATCGCCTTATCCCTTTTATGGAATTTGCTCGTAAGTTTGGTCACTCTTTTGACCGGTCTTCCCCAGCCACCATTGCTTCATCCTTTAATCAGCTTTTATTAGATGTGAAGGGAAGGCCAGAACAACATGTTTTAGAGCAGTTAGGAATTCGAACAATGGCAAAAGCACGATACACAGCTGAAAATGTTGGCCATTATGGACTTGGTTTTGAGCATTATTGTCATTTTACTTCTCCAATTCGACGTTACCCTGATATTTTAGTTCATCGTACTATATTTTCTCTTCTTGAAGGACACTCCACTATTGATAAAAAAATGGAGGAAAAATGTAAGCACTCCAGCGATCGAGAGCGGGCTGCTATGGAGGCAGAACGTTCGGCGATTAAGTACAAACAAGTCCAGTACATGAAAAATTTCTTAGGAGAAGAGTTTGAAGGGGTGATAAGTGGAGTTGCACATTTTGGATTTTGGGTCGAAACCGTTGAACACAAATGCGAAGGCTTAGTTTCGGTACAGAGTTTAAGTGACTTTGACGATTTCAGATTAATTGAATCGGATTATTGTCTGGTAGGAATGAGAAGCGGTCGCAAATTTAGAATGGGAGATAAGTTATGGATTAAAGTGATTGCAGCAAACTTAACAAAGCGGCAGCTTGATTTTGAATGGATGATCAAGCCAGCTAAAAAGAATTAACATTATAGGCGGCTTCTTGGGTAGTTTCATAAATTCATTATAACTTCCGCACATGCAATCCTTCTCTGCATTAGCCGCTGATTTTGCCTCCTATTTTGATAGGAAACATTTTCCAAAAGAGCCTCAAACTCTCTATGCTCCTAATGATTATTTTCTAAGTCTGGGTGGAAAAAGAATTAGGCCCATTTTATGTTTAATGGGCAATGAGTTATTTACTGATATTCATCCATCAGCATGGGAGGTTGCAACAGCAATTGAAATGTTTCACAACTTTACCTTGATTCATGATGACATTATGGACAAAGCTCCATTACGTCGTGGATTACCAACCGTTCATGAAAAGTTTGGACAAAATACGGCTCTTCTTGCTGGGGATGTAATGCTAATAAAAGCATATGAGTGCCTTTCAAAAGTGCCATCTTCAATTCTATTGCCAATTTTTTCTCTTTTTAATAAAATAGCTACGGAAGTATGTGAAGGTCAACAGCTCGATATGGACTTTGAACAGCGCACGAATGTTGTTTTAGATGATTACCTGTTAATGATTGAAAAAAAGACCTCAGTTTTACTCGCTGCTTCTCTGGTAATGGGCGCCATAGTGGGAGGTTCTGGAGAACGTAATCAACAACTCTTATACCAATTTGGTAGAAAACTAGGACTTGCTTTTCAAGTTCAAGATGATTATCTGGATGCATTTGGGGATCCGCAAAAATTTGGAAAACAAGTAGGAGGAGATATACTTGCCGATAAAAAAACATTTTTATTAATACATGCTCTGGAGACTGCTGATAAAGCTGATGTTGCCATTTTACAATCGTGGCTTGGTAAACAAGGTGATAATAAAGTAAATGATGTCTTATCGGTTTATAGAAAATGTGGCATAGACCATTGGGCGCTATCACTCAAAAATAAATTTTTAGATGAAGCGCTTGCTGATTTGGATCAAATAGCGGTAGTAAGTGCTCGAAAAAAACCTTTGATTGAATTAGCCGAGTACCTTATTAAGAGGGATGTGTAGTTTAATAATTACAAAAACACTTGCATGCGTTCATTGTTTCGTAAAAAGACAATTAGTCAACTAGAAAATTCACCAGCCAATCATTCCACGTCATTAAATCGTGTATTAGGAGTAAAGGATTTGACGTTTATGGGAATTGCTGCAGTAGTTGGTGCTGGAATATTTTCAACCATTGGCTCAGCTGCCTTTCATGGTGGCCCAGGTGTTTCTCTTCTTTTTATATTAACTGCAGTTACGTGCGGATTTTCTGCATTATGTTATGCAGAGTTTGCTAGTCGTGTTCCTGTAGCAGGAAGTGCCTATACTTATTCGTATGTTGTATTTGGGGAAATAATTGCATGGATTATTGGCTGGGCATTAATACTAGAATATGCAATAGGTAATATAGTAGTGGCTATATCATGGAGCGGATATTTCAATAATCTACTTGTACATATTTTTCATATTGAATTACCCTCCTGGATGTTAGTTGACCCAGTAACAGCTTCTCATGCGTATGAACAAGCCATTCATGCATTAGCAAGTCCTGCTACTTTATCTGCTCCTCAATTGGAAATGTATCAGTTTGCAGTAAAATCCTACCTATCTGCCCCTCATCTTGGTAATACACCATTATTTTTCAATTTGCCTGCATTCATAATTGTTGTATTAGTGACTTATTTGGCATATAGTGGTATTAAAGAAAGTAAAAAGGGCACTAATTTGATGGTGCTTTTTAAAATCGCAGTTATCTTATTTGTTATCGTTTCTGGTGCATTTTTTGTTGATACCAATAATTGGACCCCTTTTATGCCTAATGGTTTTTCTGGTGTACTCAAGGGTGTATCTGCTGTTTTCTATGCATACATTGGTTTTGATGCAATTTCTACTATGGCAGAAGAAAGTAAAAACCCACAAAGAGACCTTCCACGCGGTATGATTTACTCTTTATTGATTTGTACTGTGCTTTATATCTTAATTGCTTT
>DDPN01000126.1:11728-13369 GCA_002342205.1 Chitinophagaceae bacterium UBA2467
CCTTGGATTGAAAAAATCATATCGGTTAGTGCAGTTGTGGCAACGACATCCGTTTTGTTAGTTTTTCAAATTGGTCAGCCCAGAATATGGATGAGCATGAGTCGAGATGGGTTACTACCAAAAAAGTTTCAACAATTAAATAAATTTCAAATACCTGGATTCGCAACCCTATTAACGGGGTTTATCGTTGGAATTGGCTCCCTTTTTTTACAAGCTGGAATTGTAACTGATTTAACAAGTATCGGGACATTATTTGCATTTGTACTTGTTTCAGGGGGCGTCTTGTTTCTGCCAGTTATTGAAAAAAGGCCTGGACAATTCAAACTACCTGCTTGGAGTGGTCGTTACCTGATTCCAGGAATTATTCTATTATTTCTTTATGTGAGTCAACAACGCCTGCAAGAATCCTTTCAACAATTGATTACGGGTGTATATACGGAAATGCCTTTTTTGCTATTTACTGCAATTGCTCTAGTTATAATGTTCTACACAGTAATTAAGAACTATGCTTTTATTCCTGTCATGGGTGTATTATCATGTTTGTATTTATTGATTGAAATTCCTCCCGCTAGTTGGAAATGGTTTTTTGGTTGGATGGCTTTAGGTTTGTTTATCTATTTTCTGTACGGAAGAAAAAATAGTAAGCTAAATCATTCAATTTAGTGTCGTTATTTTCTCAGGGTTTCAGGTTTAATAAACTTGTTATTTAGCGACGCATTCAGACATATTTGTTTCTGAACAGGACTCAAATATGTATAAATGTTTTGCTATTGCGTTTCTTTTCTTTCGGACTCTATTGCTATATGGTCAGCGGCAGTTCGTTTTTCAATGGACAAACTTATGTTCTGCTAATAGTCAATTAGTTGCGACTCATTCTTATAACTTTTTAGCTTTTTCTAATGGATGTATTCATATTGAAAATGGTTTAGGAATTTGGAAGGAGTTTCCCTCGCAAGGAACTTTCACTTACCCCTGTGTACAAACAAGGGAACAGCTAAAGCTTCAACTTCATTTATATCCTAATCCTGTTACTACAATAGCTACTATAAGGGCTTCTATTTATTCAGATCTGGAGCGAGTAGTTACATTATCTATAATGGATGAAGTGGGGAGATTATTAGTTCAAAAAAAGTGCACACTTTACAATTTGCAACAAGGAGTATCTGTGCCAGTTGATTACTTTATGTCCGGCATCTATTTTCTGACAGTCACAGGGGATGCTATTTCTGGTTTTAAAAAGTTTGTAAAAATTACAAAATGAAAAATAGTCTACTGTTTTTCATATTATTTGTAGGTCGAGTGGGGGTTTTCCAATTAATTGCGCAAACTAATATGCCTGGTATGCCTTTTCAGGCAGTAGCCAGAGATAGATTTAATAACACAGTTAAGAATCAATTGATCTATATACAATCGAATTTGCTTTTTAGTAGAGATTCGCAATTGGTATTTTCAGAGGAGTTTGAATCAAAAACAGATGATTGGGGAATATTTCAAATTACAATTGGAAATGGACGATATCGAGGAGGACTAGAAAGGGATTTGCTAAAAGTTCCTTTTTATAAGTTGAATCTCTTGCTCCAAATAAAAATTTCGATACCCCCTTTTCCGCCAATTGCTGGATGGAATTATCAGGATCATTGG
>DDPN01000126.1:13390-21487 GCA_002342205.1 Chitinophagaceae bacterium UBA2467
AAGGGGCGAAGTTCATTCTTGCAAGCTGTTGATTCAGTTGCAATAAACTTAAATGAGCCGCTTGAGATGGATGATGGAATATCAGTGGCATTGGAGGCGGATAAAATTCCGTTGGCAACGCCAAGCTACTATATACTGCGTGATGCACTTAAGAATCGGGTGCTGATTTATTTTACCGCTCCGTATAGCGGATTTTTAAGCTGGATGATTATTGATTGAATTTTTTAAAAATTAAAACTAATAACTATGAAAAAGATTAATCTTGTCTATTGTATTTTTTTACTTGGTTTACTTTTTGTAACGCAAGGAAACGCACAAGTTCGTCCAACTATTCAAAGGGAACTTCGTTTAGTTAATCCAAGCCAAGCAGGTACGGGTTTTTTAGCTTTGCGAGCTGCTGAGGGCACAAGTTCCTATACATTGTCATTTCCTTCTACCATTCCAGCAGTAAATAGTATTTTAAAAATTTCATCAGTCAACGGTTCCGCTACCACTCTGGAATGGCAATCACTTAATTCAGCTGTTACAAATGCCGCTTGGTCATTGGAGGGAAATAATATCACAGCTGCAGGTACGGGTAATGGGCAGCAATTTGTGGGTACTACCAGCGCACAACCTTTGGTAATAGCTACCACTCATACAACTGCACAGCCAATCAAAATATTGACAGGAAATACCGAACGAATGCGTGTCAATGCTGATGGGAAAATTGGTATTGGATCATCCTTAAATGCGACCTCTACACTGGATGTTGGAGGAACATTACGAGCAACGGGAAATGCGACAATGGGCGGAACAGTGGATATTGCAGGTGCTACTTCATTGGCTAGTACTTTAAGTGTTACGGGAGATGTTAGTTTGGCATCTATTGCTGGAACTGCATCCTCGACAGTCCCTTCTGGTTATGATCGAGTTTTACTGGCAAACAGTACGGGTTTATTAAAACAGTCTTCTATAGAAGCAGTGTTAACCTATAACGGGTATCATCTAACTAAAGCAAGAGGATTTGTTACCTACAGTACTGCTGTTGAATCTGCAGAAATTACTCCAACAAACGGTCAGGGTACTGCTGTTTCGCTCGATGCAAATGATGCAATCACATTGACATTGGAGGGAACAGCTGCTGATATGCCAATACCCTCTTATTATGTCTCCAGAAACACAGGAACTGGACGTTTCACAATTTATTTTTCTTCTCCATTTACTGGATCTGTGAATTGGTCAATTTTAGAATAATCAATCGGTAGATTTGATGCGAGTTTTTAATTTACTTCTTTTCAGTGTGCTGAATTACGTTTTACTACTCAAATCTCCAGTAGCAGCACAAATTCGGCCATCCAATCAAAAGGCAATACGGTTAGTTTCTCCTTCAGCTAATCACACCATTAGTATTTCATCATTAATTACTCCGCAAACAGATTACACACTTTCATTGCCTGCACAGATGGGGAATCCTGGGCAAGCATTAGCTGTTCAATCGCAACAAAACGGAATCAACCAATTGATTTGGAATTCTTACCTCACTGCACAAGAGGGATGGACTATGAATGGTAATAACACTTCTGATGCCTGGGATGGCACTTCTGGATCAAGGATGGGTACCTCTTCTAATCAGGATCTGGTTTTTGTAACGAATTCCCAAGAGAGAATTCGCTTGACTAAAACGGGTTTTTTGGGGTTAGGAACATCCAGCCCACAGTCACTTGCAGAGATAAATGGTAATACAGATGTAAATGGCACCTTGGCTGTAGGAGATCAATTATTACCAGGCAATATGGTTGCTGATGGTAATAGTTATTATCCTGCTGTTGGAATTCAAAAAAATGTAGCCTCAGCATCATCAACAACACCACGCACCATTGCAGTGCTTGGGCAAGTAATTGGAACGGGAAAATTTGATAATCGATTAATGGGGGGTGCTTTTTTTGCACTATCCGATGCTTCTAATACACAATCTTTAGGTCAAATGCGGTCCATGCAGGCATGGTCTGTTCATGCAGGAACCGGAAGTATGATTAGTGCATGGGGGTCCTACAATGTAGTGACCAATAGAAGTACTGGAATAATCCAAAATGCATATGGTGCAGTGAGTGGCGTGGAAAACGGATCTACTGGCACCATCAATAAATTACATGCTCAATCAATTGAAGCTTGGAATAATCGGGGCGGTAGAATTGATACACTCTTCGGTTTGACCGTTAGTGTGTATAATAGTAATACTAGTTCTTCTATAGGTGCAGTTTATGGCATCTCCGTGGGTAAAGGATTGATTTCTACTACCAACGGCACCCATTTTTGGAGAAATACGGGAACGATTGATTATTCATATGGGATTTACCTGGATGAAAGTATCGATGTAGGTTCTAATCGCTATGCACTTTACTCTCGTTCAAAGTCATCAAGTAGATTATCAGGTCATTTGGAACTAGGTAATATTGACAATAACGCAGCTGAAATTCGTATGATGGAGCCTAGTTCTTTCGGTGATAATTACACCTCGCTTAAGGCACAGCCACAATCAGCAACGATTCAATTAACTCTTCCAGCCGTTACACCACTAGCGGGACAATATTTATGTGCAAGTCAGTCAAATCCTACCCAATTAGAATGGAAAACTCCTCAGCTTATAGCAACCAGTATGTCCACTATAGAGCGAGACGCCCTTAATTCACCTACTGCCGGACTTATAATTTTTAATACCGATACATCACGTCACCAAGGGTATAATGGAAGAGGATGGTATGATCTTTATTAAACGAATAAAAATGAAAAAAATTCTATTTCTTTTACTTGTCCTGCTCTTACTTAGCTTTTCTTCAGAAAGATATTTTGTATTTAAAATGACTGAAAAACAAGCCAATTATCATTGGCAAAATATGGAGCAAATCAAGTCAATTTTAGATCAAAGTATGCTGCCTCACATTCAAGTAAAGCAAATTATTACCGCCATTGATACCTTGCAACGTGACTTACAAATTGGATTAAAGGTTGACTCTTCAAGCTCTACTGATGATAAGAGATAGGTTTTGTACCTTTGCAAGGCTACAGACCAGGTCTTCGACTCTCATTTGGGAGTAGGAAAGTCCGGACAGCAAAGTGCAATGCACCGGTGAATAGCCGGGCACTGGGTAACCAGTGACAGCAAGTGCCACAGAAAATAACTGCCTTTAGCAATAAAGGTGAGGATGAAAACGTGGGGTAAGAGCCCACGGTCTTCGCTGGTAACAGCGAATACGGGTAAACCTTGCATGCTGAAATGCCACGTATAGTAACCTTTGAGAGCGGCACGTTCGAGCACTGAAAAGACAGGTTACAGGGTAGGCAGCTTGACCAAAAAGGGCAACTTTTTTGGCAGATAAATGAAGGCCCTCGACAGAATCCGGCTTACAGGTCTGTAGCTTTTTAAAAATGCCTGCTTGAAATACCAGATTGGTGATAAAGTACTGCTATTGCATTCCAAGGAAGAAGCTACCATCATTGATTTTTTAGATAATCAAATGGTTAGTGTAGAAGTGGAAGGGGTGCAGTTTCCCGTTTTCATCGATCAGATAGATTTCCCTTATTACTATCGATTCTCACCTTCTCAAAAAAAATCAACTCCTGAAAAGCCAAAAATTGTTAAAAGGAGTCTTGATGATTTACGAGTCGAAAAAAATAAAACAGATCAACCCGCTTCAGCCGAAAATTTATCTTTTGTTCTTTTACCAGTTCTTGCAGACACGGAGGACGAATGGCAGGTAGAGTCTTTTAAACTCTATTTACATAATGGCCTATCGCATTCAGTTCAATTCGATTACCGAGTTAGCGTTTTGGGTAATGTAGATTGGCAATTTGCAGGAAAAGTGGAAAGAGGACATAATTTTTATCTCCATGACTTTTTGATGGAAGGCTTTAATGATAATCCGATTTTTCTATTTGAATTTTCCTTAGTTGAAAAGATAAAGGGAAAAGTGGACCAATTTTCACATACAATTCGAATCAAGCCTAAGCAACTCTTTGCACAACTTCAAAAATTAAAAGAGAGTAAAGAAGCAAGTTTTTCATTTCGAATAGTTGACGAATACCCAGATCAAAATACGGTTCAAATACTGGATACAAGCGAGATTGGATTTAAAGCTAATAACAGCATTGACTCACTTAAATCCAGTTTGTTTGAAAAATCATTTTATCATGTGATTGACCTGCATATTGAAGAACTTGTCGAGGATTGGAAAGGCCTTTCAAATTTTGAAATTCTATCCATTCAGTTAAATGCATTCGAGAGACAAATTGAATTGGCGATTCAACATCACCAACCTACACTAACTGTTATTCACGGAGTGGGTAAGGGCAAACTAAAAGAGGAAATCCACCAATGGTTAAATGGAAAGCCCTTTATTCGTAGTTATTCTGATCAGTTTGATCCCTTTTACGGGAATGGTGCAACTACGATCCAATTTCAATATTAATAAGCTATTTTTGCCTTATGACAGTTGAAAAATTACAGGATATGCGGTCCCGCATTGTCGGGATAAGGAGGTTTCTTTGACGTCGATAATCGACTTCAGAAAATTGCACAAGACAAACAATTATCCCTAAGCCCTGGATTTTGGGACGATAACAAAAGAGCTACTGATATTATGAAAAATATCAAGCTCAATGAATATTGGGTTAATCTCTATACCAATGCAGAACAGTCAGTAGAGGATTTTGCCGTTCTTTTTGAATTTTGGAAAAGTGGTGATGCTACAGAAGTAGAAACACAGGAGTCCTATGATAAAGCGCTTTCGCTATTAGATGATGCTGAATTTAAGGCTACCTTAAATGAGCCTGAAGATGAGCTTCCCGCTGTTTTACAGATCAATTCAGGTGCCGGTGGAACTGAGAGCCAGGATTGGGCAGAAATGCTAGCCAGAATGTATCGCATGTATGGAGAAAAGCAGGGGTGGAAAGTCACAGAGCTTGATTGGGTTTGGGGCGATGGAGCTGGAATAAAAACATGTACCCTCCAATTTGAAGGCCCTTTTGCGTATGGTTTTTTAAAAGCTGAAAGTGGTGTGCATCGATTAGTACGTATCTCACCATTTGACAGTAATGCCAGGAGACATACTTCATTTTCTTCCGTTTTTGTTTACCCTCTAGTGGATGATACTATAAATATCGAGATTAAAGAAGCTGATGTAAAAATGGAAACAGCCAGAAGTGGTGGCGCTGGAGGGCAGAATGTTAACAAGGTGGAGACAAAAGTGATGTTGACACATATTCCCACAGGCATTGTCGTAGTTTGTCAAACAGAACGATCCCAGTTGGGCAATAGGGAAAAGGCAATGACGATGTTAAAAAGCCGCTTATACGAAGAGGAGTTAAGAAAAAGGAATGAGATTAGAGATGCGGTCAACAGCACCAAGAAGAAAATTGAGTGGGGAAGTCAAATTCGTAGCTATGTTTTTCACCCCTATAAAATGATTAAAGATCATCGTACAGATTTTGAAGTAGGAAATGTTCAGCCTGTAATGGATGGTGATTTAGA
This sequence comes from Chitinophagaceae bacterium UBA2467, assembly GCA_002342205.1. GTDB lineage: Bacteria > Bacteroidota > Bacteroidia > Chitinophagales > Chitinophagaceae > JJ008. Next base: position 18,900 of record DDPN01000126.1, read on the forward strand.
TGGTTTTATTAAAGCTTTTTTGATGAGTGAAAAAGACCAGCAACAAGCATAAAGTAATTACTACCTTTAAACCACTAATATAAATCCTTTTTTATGTCAACAGGGACGTTCTCTTATCCTTTACCTGCCAATGAGCCCGTACTTAGTTATGCGCCCGGTTCAAGTGAAAGAAAAAAGCTGAAAGAAGTATTGAAAGAGCTAAAGTCTCAAGTAGCAGACATCCCTCAATTTATTGGCTCAAAAGAAGTAAGAACAGGAAATAAAATAGCTATACGACCTCCACATGAAAAGAAACATATTCTTGGATATTTTCACAAAGGAGAGGAGAAGCATGTTAGTATGGCTATAGAAGCTGCATTAGCCGCAAAAAAAAGCTGGAGCACTTTCTCTTGGGAAAATCGTGCACATATTTTTTTAAAGGCTGCTGATTTATTAGCTACTAAATACCGCCCTTATATTAACGGCACTACGATGCTCGGCCAAAGTAAAAATGCTTTTCAAGCCGAAATAGATGCTGCTTGTGAATTCATTGACTTTCTAAAATTCAATGTTCATTTCTTATCGGAGATTTATAAACAACAGCCCATTAGTGGACCTGGAATGCATAATCGGTTGGAGTATCGCCCACTAGAAGGTTTTGTGTTAGCGGTAACTCCGTTTAATTTCACATCCATCGGTGGAAATCTCCCAACAGTTGCTGCGTTATGCGGAAATGTGGTTATTTGGAAATGTGCCTACACGCAAGTTTATTCTGCACAATTAATCATGAGAGTACTCAAAGAAGCTGGTCTGCCAGATGGAGTAATCAATTTAGTGTACGTAGATGGCCCAGCTGTGGGGAAAGTTTGTTTCTCACATAAGGATTTTGCCGGCGTTCATTTTACAGGTTCTACCCAGGTTTTTAATTCAATGTGGAGTACAATTGGGAATAACATTTCAACTTATAAATCATATCCTAGGATAGTGGGAGAGACTGGAGGAAAGGATTTTGTGTTGGCACATAAATCTGCCGATCCTGATGTGCTTGTCACTGCACTATTGCGTGGTGCATTTGAATTCCAGGGTCAAAAGTGTTCAGCTGCCTCTAGAGCGTATATCCCTTCAAACATTGCGGAAGAGGTTAAAAAGAAACTAGTCGCGGGTGTTCGAAAATTTAAAATGGGTACAGTTGAGGATTTCAGCAATTTTATAAATGCTGTAATTGACGAGAAGAGCTTCACTACCATTAAACGCTATATCGATACTGCCAAAAAAGATCCAAAGTGTACAATTTTAGTTGGAGGCAAGTGTGAGGATAAGGAAGGGTTCTTTATACAACCCACTATTATCGAAACAAAGAATCCTCAATCACAAACCATGTGTGAAGAAATCTTTGGTCCCGTGTTAACCATCTATGTGTATCCTGCCAATAATTTTGAAAAGGCAATGGACTTAGTTGATAGCACTTCACCTTATGCATTAACTGGATCAATTATTGCGCAAGACCGTGCTGCAATTGAATTGGCTACTAAAAGGCTAGAGCATGCTGCTGGTAATTTTTACATTAATGATAAGCCGACAGGTGCAGTAGTTGGACAGCAGCCATTTGGTGGTGCCAGAGCTTCTGGTACGAATGATAAAGCAGGCTCACACCTCAACCTCTATCGATGGTTAAGTGCAAGAACAGTTAAAGAAACCTTTAATCCACCCACTGATTTTGCATATCCTTTTATGCTTGAGAAATAAATCAATGACACGTGAAAGTTATAGTTCAACCTTCTGAGGTATATTCCATTTTAAAGCAATTGGGAGATCAGTTGCTTCAAAAGCATCCTCAATTTGAAAATACTGTTCTAATAGGAATACAACAGGGTGGGGCTGTGGTTTCATCCTTTTTGCACAACATCATCGCTTCTACACTCACCTCTAGCGAGGTTTTACATGGTCAATTAGACATTACCTTTTACAGAGATGATGTAAGAAACAAAATTGTTACACCTGATAAAATGAATCTCCCTTTTTCCATTGAGGGTAAAACTGTCATTTTGGTGGACGATGTACTATTTACAGGAAGAACTATAAAAGCCGCATTAGATGCTCTATTGGACTACGGACGACCAGAACGAGTTGAATTATGTGTATTAATTGATCGCCATGAACATCGCCAGTTTCCAATTCAACCGGACTATTCGGGCAAAAAAATATCGACCCTCCGGTCCGAGAAAATCAAGCTGATGAGTACAGAAAATGGTGATCCTCAAGTGATTCTGATAAATCAATAAAATCCCCTAATTTTGATTTTTAATGCAACTATCCACCAAACATCTGCTGGGCATTAAAAATCTCACCCCCCAAGATATTTCCCTCATTCTAAGTACAGCAGAGCAATTCAAAGAAGTTTTACAGCGACCCGTTAAAAAAGTGCCCTCTCTTCGTGAGGTTACAATCGTAAACCTTTTTTACGAAAATTCTACTCGTACTCGAATCTCATTTGAATTGGCAGAAAAGCGATTAAGTGCGGATACCATCAATTTTGCAGCTTCATCTTCTTCAGCAGCTAAAGGAGAAACCCTTTTAGATACGGTAAATAATATTTTATCGATGAAGGT
>DDPN01000126.1:21610-26541 GCA_002342205.1 Chitinophagaceae bacterium UBA2467
CAAGCATTATTGGATGCTTTCTCCATAAAAGAAAAAACAGGTACACTGCAAGGACGAAAAGTTGCATTAATAGGTGATATCTTACATAGCAGAGTCGCGCAGAGCAATATTTATCTTTTAAAAAAGATGGGTGCAGAGGTTTTGGTTTGTGGGCCGCCCACTTTAATTCCTAAACACATCGGTGAGGCATTAGGTGTACAGGTAAGTTATAATCTTAAAGAAACATTAGAATGGTGCGACGTAGCCAATGTTTTGCGAATCCAGCTCGAAAGGCAGAACCAGGTACTTTTTTCATCACTCAGAGAATACAATCTTGCTTATGGAATTAGCAAAGAATTATTGGATAGCTTAAAAAAACAAATTGTCATCATGCACCCCGGACCCATTAATCGAGGGGTTGAACTTAATAGTGATGTTGCTGATAGTGATCAGTCTATCATTCTTCAACAGGTTGAAAATGGAGTTGCCGTCAGAATGGCTGTACTTTATTTGCTCTCTGGTCGTACTTTAGCAGAGTAAAATTGAATTATGAATCGCATTGGCCTTTTCCCTGGTACATTTGACCCACTTACATTGGGTCATGTTGATATTATAAACAGGGCATTGCCATTGTTTGATAAAATTGTCGTTGGTATTGGTTTAAATTCTTCCAAAGCTCCCATGTTCACACCCGAGCAACGATTGGGATGGATATCTGCAATCTACAAAGATGAACCAAGGGTAGAAGGCGCTATCTATGATGGCCTTACGGTTGAATTTTGTAAAAAAATCGGCTCCAAATTTATATTACGAGGAATCCGCTACGTAAGTGACTTTGAGTATGAAAAGACGATTGCTGATGCAAATCGTACACTAGACGCCACCATCGAAACAATCTTTTTGACCGGAGAGCCGAAATATACCTCTGTAGCATCTACCATTGTACGTGATATTCTCCGAAATGGGGGAGATGCTTCGCCGTTTTTACCAACTATTGTTGCTACATCTTTACAACAGCGATAATACTTGGCGGATTGTAGGATAACTTTCCTCCAGGTAAGGTGATAAGCTATCAATATCTACCCATTCAATTTTTTCAATATCCTCTTCAATTTGCGGAACTAGGACATTATTTTCCTTCATAGAGGCGGTCATATGATACCAGTGAGTTTCCTTGACGTATTGGTTGGAGTCTTGTGCGTAGGTATGTTGTGTTACAATTAATTTCTTTTTTAGCTGTACAGACTGTAACCCTGTCTCTTCTTTTACTTCCCGAATGGCACATTCTTCTAAGGTTTCACCTGGGTCTAATTTTCCCTTTGGAAGGTCCCACTTATTTCTACGGTAAATTAATAAGACTTGATTCTTTTCATTCTGAATAACGCCACCACCAGCCTGAATTATAATGGACATGTGTTTGATTTTATTACTTTTGTTTGATGTCAGATGCAGTCGTTATTGCTGAAAAACTTTTACAAGTTAAAGCAGTTCAATTAAATCCTAGTCAGCCCTATACTTGGGCGAGTGGCTGGAAAAGCCCCATCTATTGCGACAATAGAAAGGTCCTTTCTTTCCCTTACATACGTGACTTTATTAAATCAGAGTTGTGTAATGTCATTTTCGAGCAATTTGAAAATACAGAACTATTAGCAGGGGTGGCTACAGCAGGAATACCCTGGGGTGCCATGGCTGCTGATCAATTAAAACTTCCTTTCATTTACGTCAGACCTAAACCCAAAGAGCATGGATTAGGTAATCAAATTGAAGGAGAGTGTAAAGAAGGGCAAAAGGTTCTTGTTATTGAAGATCTGGTTTCTACCGGTAAAAGTAGTTTACAAGCGGTAGATGCACTTCAGTCCAAAGGGCTGGAAGTAATCGGGATGGTTTCTATTTTTAATTATGGTTTCAACCAGGCAAAGGAGCAATTTGAGCAACGTAAGCTCCCTTATATCTCTTTGACAGACTATCCCACTTTAATTCAGCTTGCACTAAGAGATGGATTGATTGGTCAATCAGAATCTGAATTACTGGAGCAATGGCGAAAAGATCCCGCAAATTGGTCACCACTTAAATAGTCTATGCGTCCTATTCTAATTTTAGTTGCTAGTTTACTCATTGGAGTTATAGCCAACGGTCAAGTAAAACCCGTTGTAACCACTACCATAAAGATTCCTCAAGCTCTTTGCTTAAACTGTAAAAATCGGTTAGAGTATCAATTAAAAAGATTAGACGGCGTTGCAGAATTTTTGGTTAACTATCGTAAAGGGGAGGCCAAGGTAAAGTACATCACGGACAGAATGGATATCGAGCAGATTAAAACTGCTGTATCCAATTGCGGGTATGATGCAGATGACGTGATAGCAAACCCTGATGCCTATAAGCGGCTGCCCATTAGTTGTAAAAAGAAAGCTGACGGGGGAGGTCATTCTCATTAATATATTAGTATTCAATAGTATATATTGTTTTACTTAATATTTACTTCAGTACATTTTACCCAAACGGTAATTAAACTATTTCTTTTTTTGGGACTCCAACGCAAGGGTTTTAAATACAAAACGTTATAACTCAAATTCTTGTAATTTTTTTTTCATTGAAAAAGGTTGAAAAAAATGAAAAGCTTCCTCAGGTATTATTAACTTAGACAACCCTGATACTAGCCCTACATATGCGCCAATTTCTTTACAAGATTTTTCCACTAACTTTTTTACCCGTTTTCTTTTTTTTACAATCTCATTCGCAAGACTTCTCTAATAAAGGAAAGGAATTCTGGATACCTTATTCCTACCACGTAGGGAATGGTGGTTCTGGTTTATCAATGACCCTTTATTTAACCTCAGATGTCACTACAAACTACACGATAAAAATTTACGGAGGCGTCACTTTACAATCCGGTACAATTAATGCTGGACAAGTGATTCAATATGTTGTGCCCAATACCTATTATTTAAATACTACGGGTGTAATTTCTAATAAAACAGTATATGTTACTGCTGATAAGAATATTGTTGTGTATTCCTATATTACTCAGAGTGCTGTCAGCGGTGCAACGGTATGTCTCCCAACAAACGTACTTGGTAACGAGTATTATTCCATGAGTTACACACAGGTTTCAAATTCTACAAATGCAAACTCGTATATTGATATTATTGCGGTTGAAGACAATACCACAGTTGAAATTACTCCCTCTGGTCCTACTACAAATGGTTGGGCAGCGGGTAGCACTAACACAGTTTTATTAAATAAGGGACAAATTTATCAGCTATTAGGGACACATAATAATACTGCTTCTGGTGGATTGTATTATGGAACTGACTTGACAGGTACAAAAATTAGATCTGTTGCAACAGGCTCAACTGCCTGTAAAAGAATTGCTGTTTTTTCTGGTGCCGGTAAAATGAAAATTGGAGCTAACTGCAGTAATAGTAATAGCTCTGATAATTTATACCAACAACTTTATCCTGCTGCTTCATGGGGAAGAAATTATTTAACTGTTCCAAGCTATAACCGTCCCTTAAACTACTATCGCATCATTAAGAAAGACCCTGCCACAAACGTTTATGTGAATGGAACGCTGGTGAATCCTACTAGCTTTGTGAATAGTCGCTACTATGACTTTTCAGGGAATACTCCTAATCGAATTACTGCAGACCAGCCGATCTCTGTGGCACAATTTTTTACTACGGCTGGATGCGATGGGAACGTCAACCCTTATGATCCAGACATGATTGTTTTAAATCCTTTGGAACAAACAATCTCTAAAGTAACCTTGGTGAGTTCAAACCTTGTTGCAACACCACCGCAGCACCACATACATGTAATTATTCCCAATGGCGGAACTGGAATTTCTTCTTTTCGATTAGATAATAATACAATTCCTGCTTCTTCATGGGTTGTGCATCCGCAAAATCCCGCATACTCTTATGCTTACCTAGCCAATGTAACACAGGGTTATCACACACTTAAATCTGATTCTGGTTTTAATGCAATGGCTTATGGATATGCAAATGCTGAATCATACGGTTATTCAGCGGGCGCCAACGTTAAAGATCTTTACCAGTATATTTCTTTAGAAACTCCAAACTCTACTGTTAATTTTCCTGCAACATGTGTGGGTACCCCCTTTTATTTTTCAATGACGTTTCCTTATCAACCCACTACTATCAGTTGGGTCTTTGGAACGGCATTAAACGGGATGGGTATTGCTGATGTTAGTTTGACTAACCCAACACCTACTGCAACTACTGTAGTCAATGGAAGAACGTTATATATATACCGTCTCCCTACTCAGTATACTATTACTGCAAATGGAATTTACCCTATCAAAGTATTGGCAACAAATCCAACGGCTGATGGCTGTGGGGGAGAGCAAGAAATTAATTTTGATTTAGAGGTATTAAATAGACCTAGTGCAGGTTTTACTTTTACTGGAATTTGCGCTAACAACGCGACTCAATTCACAGATGCTTCTAATACTGGTAATAGACCTATTATTTCGGTCAATTGGACTTTTGGAACGCTTGGTAGCTCAACGCAGATTAATCCTACATACACTTTTCCCACATCAGGTACTTATCCCGTTACCTATTCGCTCATAACAGATATAGGTTGTCGCTCTGATACAATTACACAGAATGTAACAATTAATCCATTGCCCAGTGCTACGATTAGTGGTACAGTCACTACCTGTATAAATGCTCCACAACCAACTATCACATTTACAGGTGCAGGCGCAACACCTCCTTATACTTTTTCCTATAACATTAATGGTGGCGCTACCCAAACCATTAGTACTACTGCTAGCTCCAACACTGTTACTCTCCAAGCACCAACGAATGTATTAGGCGTATTTAGTTATAATTTAATTAGTGTATCTGAGTCTAGTAGTGGGGTATGTACACAAAATCAGCCCGCTTCAGCTGTTGTAACGATTAATACAAATCCAACCGCTACCA
>DDPN01000037.1:0-11245 GCA_002342205.1 Chitinophagaceae bacterium UBA2467
GGAGAAAAATGGGTAAGAGAAGTTAAGAAAGAGCCAGTAGAAGCTTCTGCATCATTAGACCCCATAAAAGTTAGCGCCAGCGCACCCGAAGTCTTAACTCCCATAGAGATCAATGATGAAAAATCAGAATTCAAATTAACAGTAATCCCTTGCGAAAATTACACGCATAAGTCAAGCTATAGTTTACCTGTACGCCCTTCGCCTAATCTCGCAACCATACAGTCAATTTATTTGTATCCCACAACTTGTTTATTTGAAGGAACTGTTCTCAGTGAAGGCAGAGGAACAGAGAGACCCTTTCAGTTGATTGGGCATCCAGATCTTCCTAAAAGCCTCATCAGCTTTACTCCTAATCCCAATGAAGGAGCTAAAAACTCTAAACATTATGGAAAGCAATGCTATGGCTGGGATTTTGGTGGAACAGCACAAGAAGTGAAACAAAAAGTAAACAACAAAATACAATTGAATTGGCTATTGAGGGCTTATCAACTTTACCCAGCTAAGGATAGCTTTTTTCTGATTCCAAAAACGGGAGACCCATCCAAGTCTTTCTTTAATAAACTTGCGGGGAACAGTGAACTCGCCAAACAAATTAAAGCCGGAAAAACGGAGGCAGAAATTCGTAAATCATGGGAACCAGCTTTAACTCAATTTAAAACAATCAGAAAACGCTATTTACTCTACACAGATTTTGAGTAGCGGATAGGACATTTTGTACTTTCGCATCCATGTCAGATCAAAAAAAATCAACCCGTATTGTATTTATGGGGACACCTGATTTTGCAGTCGCGAGTTTGCGCGCGCTGTTAGAAGCAGGTTTTACAATTGTCGGGGTGGTCACTTCCCCAGACAAACCAGCCGGAAGAGGATTACAATTACAAGAAAGTGCAGTAAAGAAATTTGCGCTCGCCCATCATCTTCCCATTTTACAGCCCGTTAAATTAAAAGATCCGACTTTTCTAGAGCAGCTTGATCATTGGAAAGCAGACTTACAAATNNTGGAATCGTCCTCGATTGGGCACCATCAATCTCCACGGATCATTACTTCCGCAATACAGAGGTGCGGCTCCTATTAATTGGGCATTGATTAATGGAGAGCAAATGACTGGCGTAACTACATTTTTACTCAAACAAGAAATTGATACAGGAGATATTTTACTATCGAAATCTCTCCCTATTGAGCCTTCCGATAATTTTGGTACGCTTTATACAAAACTCCAACAGCTAGGCGCACTGTTGTTGGTAGAAACCATAGAAAAATATGTGAATGGCCAGCTGATTCCACAACCACAAGTAGCAAGCGAAAATGTAATTAAACATGCGCCTAAAATCTCTAAGGAAACGGGCCAAATTAACTGGAATCAGCCAGCACAAACTGTACTCAATTTAATTCGTGGCCTCAGTCCAATTCCTGGCGCTTACACGCAGTTACAAGGAAAACAACTCAAAATTTTTTCGGGGACAATCATTCAAACCCTTCCACAAAAAAAAGCTGGTGAATTTGAAACAGACGAAAAAAGTTTCTTGCACTTTGCTTGTGAAGATGGATGGCTTTGTGTTGATGAGATGCAATTAGAAGGTAAAAAAAGAATGAATATCGCTGCCTTTTTAGCAGGATTTAGATTTGAAAAATAATTCACTCTTTGTCCTTCAAAATCCGAAACTCTTTTGGGTAGTAGTTATTGATTCGGCCTTGCAAAACATTGGCCCATCCTAACCCAAAGCCATTGTAGGTAACAAGATTCCATCCACGACTAACATTGGAAACAGTAATCTCCTTTCGTTGCAAGTAGTTTATAGCTTGCTCCTTTTCCAATTGAAAGGAAGATGTTGTTGCTGCCAATTGATTGGATAGCGCAAGGGCATGGTCCGGAATAAATTTTTCTTTCATCCATTGACCAATTCGCAGTCCAGCGTAGCTGATATACAACTTTTGTTTGAATAAAGTGAGTAATTCCCATTGGGAAACAGGCCAAGCATGCAATTGCCCACCCGCTTCAAACAAATGTTGGTCTGCCAAATCAATCCACCCTTTTAACCGTTGATTTTCTTTTTGCGATACTGGCAAAAACTTATCGGCCCTTATTGAAAAGTAGGTTGGAGATGAAGTAGCCGACTTTTGCAAGCAACAAAAATAAAAACCTTCTCCGCGCATTTGATGAGGCCAACAGCGATAACCAACTTCACTTTCTTGAATGCCCCACGTACTATCCAATTGCACAGGAAGAACTGAAGCGCCTAATTGATTTTTTGCCCAAGAAACAATGTTCTCATTCTCTTCCAGGGAGTAGGAACAGGTTGAATAAAATAATATACCGCCTGGCTTTAACGCCTGCCAAGCCGCTGCAACAATTCGCTGCTGACGTTGGGCACAATGAATAACATGTGATTCACTCCACGAGGAAATTGCCAAAGGATCTTTTCTAAAAAGCCCACTTCCGCTACAGGGTGCATCTAGGGTAATCCAATCAAACACACCGGCCAACTCTTGAAAATGGTGTGGATCATTTTGAGTAACTACTACAGAAGTAGTACCCCACTTAATACAATTATCCCGAAGTAGATTCACTCGGGACTTTATCACTTCGTTAGCCACTAATACACTGCCTTTGGGCAACAAAGAATAAAGATGCGTTGTCTTTCCACCAGGGGCCGCGCATAAATCCAATGCACAAATGGGTTGCTGAGAAGACATATGTTGAATAAACGCCTGCTCCAGCAACATACTGCTAGCTTCTTGCACATAATAGCAACCTGCATGAAAAAAAGGATCGAACGTAAATGAAGGTCGTGGATCAACATAAAAACCTTGAAGAGCCCAAGGAACTTTACGAAGCGAAAAGGGCAAAGAGGGATGTTTATCAGGATTCAAACGTAGCGAGGTCATTGAGTCGGCCTCAAGATGCCGTTGAATGAAAGCCCCTCTATCAAACCCAGGAAGTCCTTCCAAAGAATTGAGTAGCGCGGTTGGTAATTGCACGACTTAAGGATAATAGAATCAAAGATTCTTTATTTCAGCAACAAGGTCTTGCAGCACTTTTTTTGCATCGCCAAACAACATAGAAGTCTTAGGACGGAAGAAAAGTTCATTTTCAATTCCGGCATATCCAGGCTTCATGCTTCGCTTATTTACAATAACATGCTTAGCTAATTCAACATCCAAAATAGGCATGCCATATATAGGAGAAGATGGATCCGTTTTTGCAGCAGGATTTACCACATCGTTAGCTCCCAGAATTAGCACCACATCAGTAGTAGAAAATTCTTCATTTGCCTGTTCCATTTCCAATAGTTTATCATAAGGAACATCGGCTTCAGCAAGAAGAACATTCATATGACCTGGCATACGACCTGCAACGGGATGGATTGCATACTTAACCTCTACCCCTTTACTCTCCAATAGCTTTTCAAGCTCATGGCAAGCATGTTGCGCTTGCGCAACAGCTAGTCCATATCCAGGAACGATAAAAACTTTATTAGCATAGCTCATCAACACAGCAGTATCACTCAAACTAATTTCCTTGTGCGTGCCTTGTACACTAGTAGACGGACCTCCTCCAACAGCACTTGCGCCAAATGAACCAATCAACACATTTGTCAAAGAGCGATTCATTGCTTTACACATCAAAATGGTCAACAATGTACCAGCCGCTCCTACCAGAATACCACCCGTAAGCATCACCTTATTTTCATAGAGAAATCCACCACATGCAGCGGCTACACCCGTGAATGAATTAAGTAAGGATATCACTACAGGCATGTCTGCTCCACCAATTGGGAACACAAAGAAAATTCCGTACAACAATGAAAGAAAAAAGATCACATAAAAAACAACAATAGACTGTGTCGGCATCCAGCCAATCAAATAGACTGCTAATCCTATAATCACACCCAGCAATAGCAAATTGAAGATGTGTTGTCCTTTAAAAGAATAATCTTTGATTGAGCCGTTCAATTTTCCCCAAGCGATTATGCTGCCTGCAAACGAAACTGAACCAATAATTAATCCTAAAACAATAATCAACAAAAAACCAGGCTCAACCGAAACCCCATCAGTATGACTTAAATGATCAAATTCTACAAGGCTAATCAAGGCTGCACAAGCACCTCCCATTCCGTTAAAGAGACTGACCATTTCCGGCATTGCAGTCATCTTAACTCGTTTGGCCGCAAGTGTTCCCACTACAGCACCAATTAAGATACCTCCAAAAATCCATGGATAATTGCCCAAGTGTCTCCCCTCTTCCTGGTAATGAAAAATAGTACCAAAAATTGCAATCGTCATACCAAATGCTGCCACAAAATTTCCATTGCGCGCAGTAGCTGGATGAGAAAGCATTTTTAGCCCCACAATAAAGGTGACAGAAGAGATCAGATAAATTAACGTAAGGAGGTTCTGTTCCACTTTAATAAGTTTAGAAATCAGGATTGTTTTTTCTTTTTAGAGAACATCTCAAGCATTCGATCCGTTACCACAAAACCACCTACCACATTTAAGGTACCCACCACAACAGCCACAAAACCGAGTATCAATGCCAGATAATTATCAGACGAGGCTTTACCCATCACGATGATCGCCCCAATAATAACAACACCGTGAATAGCATTTGCACCACTCATCAAGGGAGTATGTAATACACTAGGGACACGACCAATCACCTCAATCCCTACAAAAATCATCAGCACAACAATGTAAATAATCTCCTGATGCCTACCGATCCATTCTAAAACAGATTGCATACGTTTTAATTTAAGCTAGCCGCTCGTGAACAATTTTACCTTCATGTGTGATACAAGAACCCTTAACCAAATCATCGTCCCAATTCAATACCAAAGCATTGTTTTTATCCAGTAATAACTGAAGAAAGTTGTATAAATTTTTGCCATAAAGTTTGCTTGCATCGGCAGAAAGAGTGGCAGGCAAACTAGATGCCCCGATAATACTGACTCCATTTTTAACTACAGTCTCAGCATCCTTGGTGTAAGGAGTATTGCCACCAGTAGAGGCGGCCAAATCAACAATAACAGAACCGTTTCGCATAGAGGCAATCATTTCCTCTGTAATTAAAAGAGGTGCACGTTTTCCAGGTATCTGAGCAGTAGTGATAATAATATCCGCCTTAGCTGCGGATTGTGCTATACGCTCACGTTGACGACGCTGGTACTCTTCGCTTTGCTCTACTGCATATCCACCAGCCTTACTCGCATCTGCAGCCCCTTCCACTTCAATAAACTTTGCTCCCAAGCTCATCACTTCCTCCTTAACAGCAGGACGTGTATCAAATACTTCCACCACCGCCCCTAATCGTTTGGCTGTAGCAATGGCCTGTAATCCAGCAACCCCAGCACCTAAAATGAGCACCTTGGCTGGCGCAATACTTCCTGCAGCTGTCATAAACATGGGGAAATAACGACCATAGCTGTTTGCTGCCAATAGCACCGCCTTATAACCTGCAATATTTGCCTGGGAACTTAATATATCCATTGACTGTGCACGCGTAGTGCGGGGCAACATATCCAATGAAAAACAAGTTACTCCGCAAACGGCTACTTGTTGTACCCAATCCTTTCTATATAGAGGCTGGTACGCACCAATAAGAATTTTATCTTTAAGAGCACTTTCAGCTTGGATTGAAAAAGAGTGCATGCCCAAAATAATGTTAGCTTCTGCGATAACACTGGAGCGATCGGCCACTTTAGCACCAGCAGCTTCATAAGCGGCATCGGTACAAAATGCATTTTCTCCAGCACCTTTTTCAACTAAAACCTGATGACCTTTTTTTGTTAACGTCGCGACGATTTCATCAGTTATTGAAACCCGCGTTTCAGGAGCAGACTCCCGGAGTACACCAATTGTCATAATTGCGTGCGCAGCTATTAGAAAACCGCCCTGCTAAGGTAAGCATTAAAACCGGATCTTATGGTGCAACTTGCTTCGAAAAGAAGGCCGAAAAATCACCAACCCCAATTGAAAAAGATCGATTGTAGCTGTGACACGCGGATGTTGTTGAATTTGCTTCCAGGCGCGCTCCATCCCTGCACTCCAATGATTATCATCTACCACAACAATAGCCGAGTCTGGTAGCCGATCTACTATTTGATTAAAATAGCGAATTGTTGGTTCCTCTTGATGATTGCCATCCATAAAAACAAGATCAGGCGCAGGCATTAATTGTAACACTTCAGATAGAACTATATCTAAATTTCCTAAATGGCACTGTACATTTTTACAATTCCACTTTCCAAGATATTCAACAGCTTTAGTGTGTATTGTCGAAACTCCTTCAATGGTATGAATCGTTGCATCCGGTCTTGCTAAGGAGAAAAGGGAGGCAGAAAGCCCAACAGAGGTGCCCAATTCTAAAATAGAGTTAGGTTGATAGTGTTTTAAAATTCGATAAAGTAAATGCGCGGTACGAACAGGTTTGGACGTTCGCTTTACCAGCGCACGGATTGTGCTAGTTCGAAAATTTCCAATTCTTGATCCTGCACCCATTTCTTCCAACTGAATCTTCTCCCTTGAATGTAATAAATCATGTCTCCAACCTTTCCATTTCTCTAATGAAGGATCGAAAGATTTATCCTGCAACACTTCATTAATAAAATCGAAGACAAAGGGAGAGTGAACGCCATGTCCCTTTGAATTGGACGCCTCCCAATAAAATCGCAAATAATTAATTACTAGTTCAGCCGTAGAATACATGCGAATTGTCAAGACTTTCTTTCCCAGGTCTGAAAAGAATAATTAAAGGCGTTACGAGCATCTGCTTCCCGATCCAACTGCTGAATCAATTTCCACTCGGATGCGTGAATAGCAGGAAAGAAAGTATCGGCATCAGGATTTGCTTCCACTCGTGTGAGATAAATGCGGGTTGCCTGAGAAAAGAATAATTGATAAATCTCCCCTCCCCCAATTACCATCACTTCGTTCGTTTTGCAAAGGGCCGCTTTTTCGAGTGCCTGTGTCACTGATGAAACGACAACCACCTCATTTTCCGAAGGCGCCCAATCAGTTTGGCGTGTGATAACAATATTTGTGCGACCAGGCAGTGCCTTCCCTAAAGATTCAAAAGTTTTTCGTCCCATCACAATTGGCATACCCCAGGTTGTATTTTTAAAATGGCGCAGGTCAGCTGGCAAATGCCATGGCATAGTACCATCTTTACCAATGGCATTATTAGAGGCAGCTGCAACAACAAGGGAAATCTGCATAACAATTATTCGTTTATACGGCTACAGGAGCTTTAATGGCGGGATGACATTGATAATTCAAAATTTCTATGTCTTGAAATTGGAAATCAAAAAGATTTGTTACAGCAGGATTCAAACGAAGTTGAGGAAGCGGAAAGGGTGTTCTGCTTAATTGCAATTTCACCTGCTCAACGTGGTTATTGTAAATGTGCACATCCCCAAACGTATGTACAAAGTCTCCAGGTTCTAATCCCGCAACCTGTGCAATCATGTGTGTCAATAAAGCGTAAGAAGCGATATTGAATGGAACCCCTAAAAAAACATCCGCGCTACGTTGATAAAGTTGACAACTTAATTTTCCGTCAGCTACATAAAATTGAAAAAGAGAATGACAAGGCATTAGTGCCATTTGTGAAAGTTCTGCAACATTCCAGGCACTCACAATCATTCGTCGACTATCCGGGTTTGTTTTTAATTGATGCAACAGGTCTGTTATCTGATCAATAACTTTTCCATCCTTACCTTCCCAACTTCTCCACTGTTTTCCATAAACCGGACCCAGCTCACCATTTTCGTCAGCCCATTCATCCCAAATACTAACTCCATTTTCCTTCAAATAAGCAATGTTAGTCTGCCCCTTTAAAAACCATAATAACTCGTAAATGATACTCTTGAGATGTACTTTTTTAGTAGTAACAAGAGGAAACCCTTTTGAAAGATCAAAACGCATCTGGTATCCAAATACACTTCGGGTACCTGTTCCGGTACGATCAGTCTTTTCGATTCCGTGTTCAAGAATATGTCGAAGTAAATCGTGATATTGCTGCATACTGCAATATTAAGATGATTGAGATCGTCTGACCAATTCTTTTTGGATGAGTCCCAGCTCACGCCCGGTCTGGCCCTTGACAGAAGTATTTTCCTGTGCACGACGCATCAAATAAGGTACTACATCCTCAATAGGACCAAAAGGCAAATACTTGCTAACCCCGCACCCTGCATTAGCCAAATTAAAGGTGATGTTATCGCTCATACCATATAGCTGGCTCCAATGAATATGAGAATGCTGTAAGGAGTGTCCTTTTTCTAGCAACTTACGCACCGCCAGCAAATTGCTTTTTTCGTTATGCGATGCAACAATAATTCCAAAAGAATCTAAATAATCAATACAATAGATTAATGCTTGGTCATATAGCTCATCCGTCGATTCTTTAGTGGGATTAATCGGAGATGCGTAGCCCATCAATGCAGCACGCTTTCTTTCTTTTTCCATGTACGCCCCTCGAACCAATTTTGCTCCGGATATATATCCGCGCTCCAAAGCCAATTGATGCATTTGCTTTATGAAAGCTAAACGATCACTGCGGTACAATTGATAGGTATTATAAACGATGGGCCTCTTTTTGTTACACAACTCCATCATTACTGCAGCGAGTGCATCAAGGGGCTCCTGAATCCAAGTTTCCTCAGCATCCAACGCAACAGCGACCTGACGCATGGCGGCATGAAAGCAAATTTTTTCCATGCGAGAACAGACTCTACCCCACTCGTTTAATGACTCCAAGGGCAATAAATTCAACGCCTTTTCATATCGCTCTAGTAAAGGAAGCTCCATCGAAACCATCTTGCTGTGTATTTCTTCCAATAATTGAAAACGAGCAAGACCCGTAAGTTTAATACTGATGAATGGAATATTTGGCTGTGTAGCAGCAAAGTCGATTACCTTGACAAATTGATCACGCGCTTCATCATAAAAAGATTCTCCCTGTTTTCCTTCAACACCATAATCCAGAATAACCTGCACCTTGTAATTGGCTAGTTTTTTTGCTACAGTTGCAGTTTGCGCCAACGATTCACCCCCTATAAATTGTGAAAAAAGCGTAGAGTGTATCAAACCCTTCACAGGCAATCCAACCCGGATAGCCCAGGGTGTTAGCACAGTACCTAATTTAACAATCCAGGGATTGGACATCATTCCAAATAAAAACCTTGCTTTCTTTAAATCAGCATCGGATTTGTATTGAAAGGCTAGCGCAGTATTTTCAAAGGAAGGAAGTGTTGGCGGGTTTTGCATAAAAAGAGGATAGCTTAAAGCCCTGCAAAATTAGTAGTTGCCGCGCAGATACTTTACGGGTACTACTCAAATTGCTTGGTGATTAAAGGGCTGTAAAACCAACTCACTTACGACTCCGCTAGCCGGCTGTTGGCACAGAAACCAAATAGAGCGAGCGGCCTCCTCAGGTTGTATCATTTTTTCACGTTGCACTCTTAAATCAATGGTGTCCCAAAATCCCGAGTTGACACCTCCCATAAATACATTAGTAATTCGAATTTCTGTTCGCTTGATCTCTTCGCGCACACTTTGCATCATTCCTACTAATCCATATTTGGAAGCACTGTAAGCAGCGGCTCCAGCCATTGGTACTTTACCTAAGACGCCGGGAATATTTATAATCAATCCCTTTTTAGCGGTTTTCATAGCAGGAAGAAATGCTTTAAGCAACCTATAAGGGGCCAGCAAATTGGTCTGCAAACTATTCAACATGTCTTCCTCTGTAAGCTGCTCTAATGGTTTTATGATACCAATACCAGCGGCATTAATCAGTATATCGATAGAAGGATAGAGCTCAAAATAAGCCTTGGCTAGTCTTTCACCAGCGTCTGGCATAGAGAGATCAACAGCTAAATACTGATTTGCAGCCAGTCCTAACTGCTGAGCGTTTGATTGGAGTGAATCGGTATTTCGGCCCGTGAGAAAAAGCTGGGCTCCACTTCCTTGCAAAAGGCGTGCTGTATTAAAACCAATATCCCCGGTAGCGCCGGCAATAAGAATGTTTTTTCCGCGTAAAGACTCCATCTGATTTTTTTTATAGAACAATCACAATGGATGATTGTTTAACTCCTAGCAGATTAAAATGAAGACGTATACTATTTTATTTCCCCACCAGCTATTTTGGCCAAATCCCGCACTGATTAAGGGCCAAGAAGTTGTACTAATAGAGGAATTCTTATTCTTTTCACTCTACCCCTTTCACCAGCAAAAAATAGTGCTACACAGAGCCTCGATGAAGGCTTATCAAGAGTTACTGCAAAAAAATGGATACGCGGTCGTTTATATAGACGCGACTTCAAAAGATCATGACCTTACTATCTTTTTAAAAAATCAGACCAACAAAGGGCTAGACACACTACATTATATAGACCCTATTGATGATTGGTTGCACAAAAAAATCCTACAGGCTAAAAATCTTAAACTAGTTCGTCATGATAGCCCGGGGTTTTTAAACAAACTGGAAGAAATCAATAATTATTTCGACAAAAAGAAAACGTATTTCCAAACAGACTTTTACTGTTGGCAGCGAAAGCAACGAAAAATCCTAGTAGATGAAAAGGGAAAGCCAACAGGTGGTAAGTGGACCTTTGACGACGAAAACAGAAAGCGGTATCCATCTGGTTTAACTCCTCCTCCCCTTCCTACCTTAAAGACTTGTAAATACACCACTGAAGCGATTAAGTATGTAAAAGAGAATTTTGCTAAGAATCCAGGTGGTACAGAATCATTTATCTACCCAGTTACACACCAAGATGCAAAAGCCTGGCTGAAAGATTTTATCAAAAACAGATTGCAGGATTTTGGCCCTTATGAAGATGCCATGTCCATGCAACAACCCTGGTTGCATCATTCGCTATTAAGCCCGTTGCTAAATATTGGTTTATTACAACCCCACGAAATTATTACCGCTGCGCTTGAGGAGGCAAAAAAGAATAAGATCCCGCTTAACTCCTTAGAAGGATTTATCAGACAAATCATTGGATGGAGAGAATTCATCAGAGCAGTTTATGAAATAGAAGGACGTCAACAACGCAGTCGCAACTATTGGGGCTTCAACCGAAAAATTCCTGCTTCTTTCTGGAATGGTACAACTGGCATTATTCCTATTGATCATCTTATTGGTCAATTACAAAAACATGCGTACACCCATCATATTGAGCGTTTAATGGTGCTTGGAAACTTTATGTTGCTTTGTGAGTTTGATCCCAATGAAGTTTATAG
>DDPN01000037.1:11264-13456 GCA_002342205.1 Chitinophagaceae bacterium UBA2467
ATCAGTGGAAGTAACTACTTATTAAAAATGGGTAATTGGGAGAAGGGAGAAACGTTATTAATAGGCAATGATATACAAGCGAGTTGGTCTGAGATTTGGGATGGTCTTTTTTGGCGTTTCATGGATAAACAACGGAAGTTCTTTTCAAGCAACCCCCGTCTTGGTATGCTTTTAAAGACGTTGGATAAAATGGATCCGACTAAAAAAGAAAGGCTTTTTGCGATTGCAAACGAGTATTTAAATAAACTGGATCAAACTAAATGTTGAATTAGTTGTTTAGGGAAATAGATGAACTTCCCAACTGATATCAAATCGATCAAAAACCGTATCCAACAGATTGATCCTGTTGCATATGGAACCAGCCGTAACTATTTAGACGGGAAAGTAACTTATTTGTCTCCCTATATTTCCAGAGGGGTTATCTCAACACGCCAAATTGCCGACATCGTTCTTCAAAAAGAATATCCGTCTCACCAAGTAGTAAGATTCATCCAAGAACTGGCATGGCGCGATTACTATCAACGTATTTGGCAACAATTAGGGGATGAAATATTTGAAGACATTCGTGTTTGCCACTCCCAAATAAGAACTTCTCATTTACCGAAAGCGATCGCCGACGCTTCAACGGGTATTGAAGCCATCGACAAGGGTATCAAAGATTTGTACCAAACCGGCTACATGCACAATCATTTAAGAATGTATGTAGCTTCTATTATTTGCAACACTGCTCAATCGCATTGGAGCTTACCTTCTAAATGGATGTACTACCATTTATTAGATGGTGACCTGGCAAGTAATGGATTAAGCTGGCAATGGGTGGCAGGTACCTTTTCTTCCAAAAAGTATTATTGTAACCAAGAGAACATAAATCGATTTTGCAACACCAGTCAAACAGGAACTTTTCTAGATCTTGCCTATACTGATCTACCTACACAACAGGTTCCATCTGTTTTGAAAGAGTTGACAATCCCTGCCCTGTCTACAACACTTCCCAATAAAATTTTTCCAACACTCGATTCTAATTTGCCAACTTTTTTATACCACCCCTATCACTTGGACTCCGAATGGAAAAAAAGTATAAAGGCAAATAGAATACTTGTATTAGAACCCTCTCACTACAGAGAGCATCCGGTTAGCGATAAAGTAATCAATTTCATACTGGGGTTGGCCAACCAAATACAAGACTTACAAGTATTTGCTGGCGAAGTCAGCGAACTCACGGAGCTGAGAAAGTCAAAAGAAATAGTTACAAAGGAGCACCCGGCTTTCCTACATTTCCCTGGGAAAAAGGAAGAAAGAGACTGGCTGGTTCCTGAATTAACAGGTCGATTCAATTCCTTTTTTGATTATTGGAAAAAAGCTGAAAAATTTATATTCTCTCATTCAACGCCTGAAACAAAAAGTAACAATTCCATTCCCACACCGGGTGCATTATCTTTGTAGAAATTCTTGTATGCAACCCAAATCTCCCTCCGATAGTTTAACAGTGATGACGGAATTGGTTTTACCCAATGACACCAATGTATTTGGAAACCTAATGGGAGGTCGTCTCATGTATTGGATGGATATCGCTGCAGCACTTGCTGCACAAAAACACTGCAATGCACCCTGCGTAACAGCATCCGTTGATAATATTTCTTTTGAAAACCCAATCAAACTTGGTAACACGGTTCATATTGAGGCTAAAATCACCAGAGCCTTTAATTCGTCCATGGAGATTTATTTACGAGTATGGGGAGAAGATCTAATTCAACAATTCAAGTATAAGAGTAACGAAGCGTATTACACTTTTGTAGCACTCGATCCCAATAGAAAGCCTCGCCCCGTTCCTCCCGTAGTCGTAACAAGTGAGGACGAAAAGAAATTATTTGAAGGAGCACTTCGTCGCAGACAAGTACGTCTGATTTTAGGCGGAAAAATGAAGCCAAATGACGCCTCAGAACTGAAAGCCCTTTTTGTTACTGAATAAGATTTTTATTAGGCAGGAATGTTCTCCACCCGGTGATGCCGACCCTTTAGCATGTGAGCCTTACTTTGTTCAATCGCATCCATAATTTGCTCCATGATTTTATCAGCTGGAGCCTCATAATCAATAGTCAGCGGCGCTTTAAACTGTACATTTAATCGCGTATTCCTTTTCTTTAACCATAGCCCCTTTTTATTAAAAGCCCGCCAAAATCCATTGATCACAA
>DDPN01000055.1:0-4440 GCA_002342205.1 Chitinophagaceae bacterium UBA2467
AATTTATGCATTTAATATTCATTTTTAAGAATGTAGATATCTTTCGTTAATTGCTCCATTTCAAGTTTTAATGATGCATTGTAAATTCCTCGAATCCGCAATTCTGGATCAATGAGCAATACATGTTCGGTATGTAGAAACTCTGTGCTATCTCTCGAATAGCCTAATGATTCCTCGGCAAAATAGTAGCGACGAGCTAGAGTATAAATTGATGCTGTATTTCCTGTGCACAAGTGCCAATTCTTAAAGTTGAATTTATTTTCAGTTACGTAATTTTTTAGTGTTGCTACTGAATCACTCCAAGGCGTCACACTATATGATAGGAAAATTATTGATGAGTCATTGCTAAACTCATTAACTATACTTTTTAGGTTTTGCATCATTGGTGGGCAAATAATTGCACATCGCGTAAAAAAAAAGTTCGCTATATGAATTTTCCCTTTTAAATCCTCAGTGATGATAGGTTGACCTCCTTGGTCAACCACGTCAATTTTATCAATATGATGTGTAATTAGATTATTTGCTTTCGGTGGTATTAAAAATTGAGGATTGAAATCTGGTGAATTATAGTAAGGCAACGGTGATGGTTTCTCGTTATTAGCGCAGCCAATGCAAAAAATCACCAAAAAACTAATTTTCCAAAGACTTTGATACATTAACACAGTTTTTTGTTCCTAACAATCCAAATCTCCTGCCGTTAATTATTATATAGTTTGATCGAATACTTCCATTGTCATACCACTGCTGTTGAAGGCCTTCTTCGTATCCATTTTTGTAATGCATTTTTCGAATTTTCACGCCTGATTCATTCCATTCAACACACTCGCCATGATATTCTCCATTCATGAATGGGTAGGAAGCCTGTAAATTTCCATTTTCCCACCATACACGTAGCGTGTCAACTTTGATTCCGTTTTCGAAAAATCGCTCCTCTCTGATTTTATGAGAAGTATAATACTTTACCCACCGGCCATGTTCTTTTCCATGGTTAAATGAGGTGATTTCCATAGTATCATTGGTACCAGGGAAATAAATCACTTTTGACTCAAGATGAGGTGGTTCTTTTTGATCATGTATCCGACATGAACAAAGCAAAAAACCGGTGATGCTAACGGCTAACAGTACCTGGCGTGCCAAAAAAACCGCTGCCATTTATATAGGGATCAGTGTTGTTAATGTGATAATGATATATTCCTGCTGGAAAATCAACTGTTGCATGTCTATGCCCATGGTACGCGTCAAGCATTGCATTAGTGACTGCAGTGCCATTTTCTTCTGGCCCGTACACTGGAAATCCATCCAGCAAAAAGCCAAGGAGTGATGAACGGTTAACTTTAATGTTGGTTAGATAAAGTGGCTCTACATGATAGTGATAAAGTCCACCTGGTGCAGGGTGCCCCCAGCTTTGGTCGAAGCTCACAACTTCGTTCGTGAGGGGTTGGTTGGGTCCCGCATATTGATTAAAGAATGGTACTCCATTTAATGCAACTCCAATGGGTCCAAGGGGAGTTGCTTGCTTAACCGATGCCTCTGATGGATTTAGGGGAATTTTAAAAGTGTAATACTGTGTAACTATGGAGTTTGGATTCTTTTGAAAAGTCGTTCCTCCGAATGTACTACCTGAAAAATTTTCATAAAGTGTATTTCCGGTCGGGTAATAGACGCTTTTATGGTCGGGTGTTCCGGTTGTCTTAATGATAATGTAGGTTCCATCAGAGCTAATACTACTGGCGCCGTATATTTTTTTATATACATCAGGAATAGTAGAAGTGCTATTGTTATTATTGTTGCTTTTTTTACAACTAAAAATAAAAAGTGCAGGGAGTGCAAAAAGAATTTTTGTTAAAGTCGAGTTCATATTTTTTTAAAAGACATTTTTTCATCAATTAAGTTTAAAAGGTAAGAAAAAATTCTATCTTTTGTTCAATATTCGTTTTAATATATACTACTCCTCCTCCATATGCAAATGATGCATAATTCGGTGTATTAGAGGGGTTAATAACACTCCTAGGTTCGTCACAAAAACAAGCCCACTAAATAAGGCATAAAAAGCAGAGAATAATTTACCCGAATTGTTTTCAATATTTATAACGGGCCCCATACCACTCAGGATCATGCTGGCATTATGGAAGGCATCAATCCATTGGCATTCAGCCATGAAATGATAGCCAATGGTGCCGATGAGTAACGACCCGGATATTATTGAAAGGGAATAGAGTAAATTAGTCCGAAGTCGTTTTATAAAAACACTACGAGTGGCAATGGGTTCTTTTCTTTTTTCGTACATACTTAGGCATTTTATACAATTTAATTCAAATTGTATAAAATGCTGATTAATTCTGTACAGCTATCGAATCAATGGTTAAAACTTTTCGCATGTCCTTTTGTAACGAGTCAATTGCGCCTACGGCTTGTTTTACTTGGTTGTGAGGGAGGGCGCTTTGATCCATCATTTGCTTTATCGCTTCTAAATTTTGCCAGTGGTAGTTTATTTGTGGCTCACTGAATTTAAAAACGTATAATTTTTCTGATGTAAATGCAAAAAGTCCAATCAATAGCGATGCTGCGATTAATTTATTTGTTCTTTTCATAAAAGTTTTATTGAGTATTTGTTTTTTGTTTAAGTCGAATTATTTCTTGTTGAGCGGCTTGCAATAGGCCTTGTTGTCTGCTTAATTCTGTTTTTATCTCCTGTATTAGTTGTTGCTGTGCTTTGATTGCTTCGATTAGCAGCCCCGAAGTTTCGCCATAATTGATTCCATAGTATCCATCAGTTTTATTTTGAAATACTATTTCAGGGACAATTGGTAATACCTCTTGTGCAATCATCCCCATCATTCGCCTTGGCGCGGTGGAGTCTTTCCAGTTATAGGTTACTCCTCTTAGGGCCATTACTTTTTTGATTGGGTCTTTAATTGTTTCAATATTTTTCTTCAATCGAATATCAGAAGAGGTAGTAGTAAGG
Source organism: Chitinophagaceae bacterium UBA2467 (assembly GCA_002342205.1). GTDB lineage: Bacteria > Bacteroidota > Bacteroidia > Chitinophagales > Chitinophagaceae > JJ008. Next base: position 2,966 of record DDPN01000055.1, read on the forward strand.
GTGCCGTCTGCTCTTAAATTTAAATCGGCTGAGTACCCGCCAGGATTTACGGAATAAAATCGTGCGGTGGGCGCGTAGATATCTCCATTCACTTGTAGTTTATACGCACCATTATCTGTTGTAGTATTTACTAGCAATTCGCCGCTAGTGTTTATATGTACGTGTGGAGTAACAGAGGGTTGGTCATTCAAGTTTCCTTGTAATGTCAAACCACCTCCTAATGACCCATCAGAATAAACGGCACCTCCAACTGCGGTGCCTGCATTATTCCGCACGCCAAAGTTTAATTGCGTTTTCAAATTATTGCCCCCCCGAGCCAATATGGATGCAGATAGTGAAATGTTGCCTGGTTCGTTTATTTGAAATTTATCAGTGGGGGTAACTGTGCCAATTCCCAATCTTTTATTGGTTGCGTCCCAGAAAAAATCATTGGAACCTGCTTGACTATTTGCGCCACTCCAGTAAACAACCTGTCCACTTGCACCAGTGCCTATTCCACCAACTGGAGTGCTCCAATTGAGTGTTGCTATTCCTGTAGTGATTGAACTGATACTTAGCACCTGGTTGGCAAGAGGTAATGCTGAGGGTAGTATTAGTGAGTAGGAGTTAGCTCCTGTTGATCCTCGCAGATTAATTATACTGTTAGAAGTCCCAATCAGTCTTATCTCTTTTTGCGCAGTTGAACGAACCGTTTGTGAAAAGAGGCTGCTAGTAAAGCATTCTGCTGGGCCTTTTGCAAGGACCAGCAGAATGAAATATTTCAATTTGGATTGAAATTTTAATTGCATAATAATATTTAGATTTTATTGGTTTACTACGCTCCAATTGCAACTACCTGTGAAGGGTGCTGAAAAATAGATAGTAAATCCTGTGCTAGCAGTTCTCACCACATAATAGGAAGGGATAGCCATATCATTACTGCTTCCCTCCAGGGTGACATTGATAGCATCATTTGCATCCACATTCGTAGCTGATACTACAATTGATTCATTGGCTGTAACGCTTACCAATCCTCTTCCTTTTATAAATGCATTACTCCAAGTGGGAGCTGCACCGGCACCATTTGATTGAAGAATTTCCCCTGCGTTACCATCAGATCCATTTAGCTTCAACGCATTTGCACCAGTGAGATTAAGCGATCCGCCTGCCACAGTTAGCCCTGCGTTGGCAGTAAGTAGGCCACTCACTGTAAAAGGGCCACCTACTGTGAGGCCAGTTGTACTATTGGTAAGGCCTGCAGAAACTATAGATGCGTAACTGGCTTTACTAACAAGTCCATTTGCATCTGAAATGACTGCTCCTTGGTTTGTGGCTGAAGCAGATGCACTTCCGGCTGCACCAGAAAGTGAGTTCATGGTCATACTACCATCTGCAGCAACCGTCATTCTTGTACTTCCATTTGTTTTAATGACTAATGGTTGTGCATCAGTTGTTCCAAGAAAAGTAGATGAAGTAGTACCTGCATTACCTGTCAA
>DDPN01000055.1:4506-4851 GCA_002342205.1 Chitinophagaceae bacterium UBA2467
ACCTGGTTAGCGGTTGGTAATGTTGCCGGCATGGAAAGAGTGTAAGTAGCAGTACTAGTACTCGCTTTCATTCCTACATAGTTTCCTCCGGTACTTGGACTAATGAGTCGGACTTCTCGTTGAACAGTGGGGGACTGTGCTTGTGATTCAATGCTTAGGCCTGTGAAAAGGACTAATGCGGCTGCAACAATGTGTTGTTGTTTCATTTTGTTTGTGTTTATTTGGTTTTGAAAGATTTCTATTCGACTATAACCCAGGTAACATAACCGGTATAGGGTGCTGTAAAGTGAACTTCTACCCGGCTATTTTGGATGTCTCTAAATATGTAGTAGCTAGGAATTGGTC
>DDPN01000055.1:4929-13139 GCA_002342205.1 Chitinophagaceae bacterium UBA2467
TACAGGAATAAAAAAAACCTCCGTAGCAGTAAGAGAGTTGCTTCGATTTTTTGATTTCACACCAAGTATTGTTTGAGCTGAGACCCACTGTGGAGTTGTGTTAGCTCCTCTTGATACCAGTACGTCACCACTGCTGCCTGCTTGGCCACTCAATTGTAATGGTGATGTATTGCCAGATAAGTTAATTGCGCCAGATACTGCGAGTCCGTTATTTGCATTGATTATTTCTGTAAAAGTCTTTTCGCCATTTACTTGTTGGGGTGTGCTTAGATCTACAAAGTTTTTTGTTGCAGATCCAGTTCCTCCATTAGCAATTGCTAGTACCCCGCCAAGAACGATATTTCCCTGACTAGCTGAGCTGGGAGTTAAGCCAGTACTTCCACCACTAAAACTAATCACAGCTGCATTGGCAGGTACTTCTTGCACGGTTAATGCAGTTCCGGCATAAGGAACAATTCCAAATGGCGAGGTGCCCAGGTCTATCCAGTCGTTTTGATAATTCCAGTTAATTACATTGATAACAGGTTCAATTGCTACTTGAATTTTTAGATTGTAGTTGAGCGTTTTCCAAGGAATATCTAGGATGGAAGAGTAATTTCCTCCAGTTCTTATTCCTTTTCCAATCTGTATCTGAAAAATACCAGCACTATTTGTGCGTGAGGAATGCTCTTCTATAAATACGGATCCATTGGTGGTGTTTGTAGGTATAATTTCTACTTTGACATAAATTCTTCTGTCTTTTGCAGGATTATTATTTCTGTCTTTTGCAATCGCTTCAAAATGTATACCGGGTTGTTGAGCTATACAGTCTGAAGCCTGAGTCAGCCAAAAAAGACTGAGTCCTATGATGCGTATAAAAATATTTTTCACCTCTTAATTGAGTTTTACAAATGGAATAATTCGTTTCACGTTATCTGCTTCTATTCTTAGGAAATAATTTCCTGATTGAAGCCACCCCCAGTAATAGCTACTTCCGTTTAGTAGAGCTGCAGCTATAATTTGTTGTTTTTGGATTAGTCTTCCTGTGGCATCAATGATTGATAAATCTATTTTCGTTTCACTAGTTGAAAACCCGTTTCCCTCAAGTCTTACATAATTTATTACTGGGTTAGGGTAGAGCCTAATATTGAAGGGGGTAGGTGTTGTACTGGGTTTACAATCTAAATTGAAGTCTCTAAGACCAATCAATCCTGAGAATAGGGAGAGTCCAGTTTGTAATTGAACGCACCCGTTTGAGAAAATGATACTTTGAGAAAGACACTTGGCTTCCGTTTGTCCAGAAAGATTTCCTATTGCTCCAATGCTATATATCACACTTGGTTGTGCAAAAACAGCCGTTGGAATAAGGCATAAAAAAATGATATATAGCTTAACTAAATTCATTTACGAGTAGAAAAAAATAAGGTGTAAATAATATTATTACGATTGTACTCAAGCACGACATTGTCTTTTTCTACTTGTTTGATAACATACGCCTCAATCTGTCTACTGCTTGCATTTACCTGAAGTGTGTTCAAGTTTGGTTGTTCTGTGATAGTATATGTGCCTATTATTCCATCTGTGTCCGCATATAGTTTTGAACTTTTTGTAAGCTTAAAAGAAAATGTAGGCTGGCCTGTGTAGATAAAATTTGCTTGTCCTCCTGATTTTCTCTCTAAGTACCATACCTTTTCTGCGAGTTTATCCTCCGTAGTTTCTACTACAGCTTCTTTTTGGCAACTTGAAAAGACAAGAGCTATGATTAAATACTTTTTTATTGGCCTCATATCATGTTAGCATTGATATCAAAGGCAAAATACTATTCCAGAAATAGGAACTAAATGACGGTTGTCAAATTGACGCTGATGTTGATTTTGAAACATAAAAAAAGTCCTGCGTTTAAGCAGGACTTTTTTTAAAGTGTGAGAAAAGCTACTTAGATCTTGTTCGCTTTATATACTTTTATATTTCCATCATTCTCGCTGCTAACCACAATTAAGCTTTGTCCAATTGGACTTTTTGATGCAGGAATAAATAAAATACCCTCGGGTGCGTCACCTGTAGCAAACATTTTGATGAACAAGGGTTTGGAAGGATCTGAGATATCATAAATAGCAAAGGCATCTGCTCTTTCCATACCTATGATGGCAATTGGAGTTTTACCTACCCATCCAGTTACGGCAGCTTCTGGCTCAACACTTTTGTCATCACTACGGGCATCATCGTATACATTCAAATCCTTTGCTTTGTAGTCAAGTTCATTGCCGCTATCAAAAACTTGTTTTCCTGTTTCAGCATTCCAAATACTGAATGATCGTGCACCAAAGCTATATAGTTGATCGTAATCGCCATCGCCATCTAAGTCTCCTAATGTGGTTGTGATGTTTAATCTACCTAATAAGGCATCAGTTCTGAGATTTACGCGATCAGGGAATGCAACGGGATCCATCACGACTAGGCTTGCACGTCTAACTTCTGAGAATCCCGCATATTCTCTTGCGTCACCCTCATTAGCTGTGATGAGGTAGTTAACACCATTTAATCTAATATTTGATACCCCATCTGGTTGGTACATGCCAAAAATGTTTTGGTATGTAGAGGTGAAGTCAATTTTATTGTCCTTATCACTGGGATCGATTCTGTTGTTGGGTAATGTATAATTTTTAAATCCAAGTGGTAATATATCAACAATTGATTTGTTTTGAATATCAATCTTTGCAACCGCATTATTCTCTTGTAGCGTTACCCATGCTGTTTTAGAGTCTTTTGAAACAGTGATATATTCTGGTTCAATGTCTTTAGCAAAATTTCTTCCAACGCCAAATACTCTCATTCCTTTTCCGGCTAAAACAGTGTATGCGCCTTCCCAACTTGTAAAATTTATTGTTTTAACACTATAGTCTTCGGTGCTTATGATGGAAATGCTCCCTTCCGGATCAACTGTATACGTATCATTTGGTTCTCCCTCATTTGCCGTTAGGATAAACTTTCCATCAGGAGTGTAAGTGATCATGTCTGGCAACGCGCCAACTTGCACTACTTTGATTTCTGCTAATGTTTTAGTGTCGAAAATGGCCACTTTGCCATTGTCTTGCTTGTTTATAGATTCTATTGCGGCTGCTACTCTTCCATTACTAACTGCAACACTATTTACATATCCGCCATAGGGTGCCATGGAGATAGAGGCAACTACTCTGATGGAAGCAGGGTTTGAGAATTCAATAACATCAATCTTGTTGGTTGATCCATTATTAACTGCAAATAATCTTGAAGTTGAGGGATCGAAATCGGTGATCTCAGCTGCACCAGTACCTCCTAGATTCAAAGTACTTATTTCCCTATATGAAGTCAAGTCTTCGTTGACGGCCTCATAAGGAGGAATTTCAATGACACTGGTAGATTCTTTTTTACAGGAAAGCAGTACGACAAGTGCTAAAAAAGGAACGAACTTCTTCATAAACAAATTTTTTGCAAAACTACTTTTCCTCTTGTCCTGCAGTTCCAAATTCCTTTAAGTTAATAATTAATTAATCTGGCCATTTTGATAATAATTTCTTAACGAAAGATCGCTAATTCCGATATATAATTTTCACAATTTGCGCCCAAATTGAAAAACCCATGAAACGTATCTGCTTATTTATTCTCTCAATTCTTACGTTCAGCCTTAGTGTATTTTCGCAGGAGACCACTGCTGAAATTCAAGGATTAGTGAGTGACAAAAATGCTTCTGTGCTTGCTGGAGCAACAATTACTGCCATTCATCAACCTACTGGTACAAAGTATGTAACTAGTTCAAGAAAGGATGGAAGGTTTAACTTAGCAAACCTTCGCGTTGGAGGACCTTACCTGGTCACCTGTAGTTTTGTGGGTTACAAAGAAGATAGCAAAGGAGATATATTCTTAATCATTGGACAAACTTACAAAGCTGACTTTTCTTTAGTTTCCTCTACAACAGTATTGCAGGAAGTGACAGTTACTACTTCTCGTCCTGACAAGGTTTTCAATAAATCTAGAACTGGATCTGCCGAAGTAATCAATCGCCAACAAATTGAAAGGCTTCCTACTATTAATAGAAGTATCAATGATTTTACTCGTTTGACTCCCACTGCAAACAGTAATGCCACTTATGGAACAAGCAGCTTCGCTGGAAGACCAAACTCCTACAATAACCTGACTGTAAATGGAGCATCATTCAATAATACTTTTGGATTAGCTGCTGGTTTAGGTGGGCAGACTAACTCACAGCCAATCAGTATAGACGCGCTTGACCAGATTCAAGTTAACATTGCACCTTATGATGTTACATTAGGCGGATTTACTGGAGCAGGGATTAACTCGGTAACCAAGAGTGGTACTAACCAGTTCAAGGCTACTATTTATAATTATACGAAGAACCCTGAGTTGACTGGTTTGAAAGTTGGTAATGTTAAAATCGCAAAGCAACAATTTGATTTCGTAAACCGTGGAGCAAGTGTGGGAGGTCCCATTATTAAAAATAAATTATTCTTTTTCGTGAGCGGCGAGCAAGAAAGAGTAAGCCAACCTGCTACAAGCTTAGTTGCAAGCAGAAATGGTAGCAGCGGTGTAGGTATTTCACAAGCTAAGGCCGAAGATTTGGATGCATTAGCTACTTTCTTGAAAACAAAATATGGGTATAACCCAGGGGCCTATGAAAATTATACTTACGACACATATAGTGACAAGTTGACTTTTCGCTTGGACTATAACATTAGCCCTAAGCATACTTTCAACTTGAATTATTACTATCTAAAATCCTATCGTAATGTGCCTCCAAGTAACAGTGGCGCTCCAACCGGTGGTAGACAGCCTGGTGTTACGGCAATGCCATTTTTCTCCTCTTCCTATATCATCAATAACAATTTCAACATTGTTATTGGAGAGTTGAATAGCCGTTTCAATAATAAGATTTCAAATAAATTGCAAGTAGGAGTTAACCAATTGCGCGATTTTAGAAGCAGTCCTGGCGGTATCTTCCCAATGGTTGACATCATGAATGGCGCAGGTTTATCTTTAACTTCTTTTGGATATGAACCATTCACTGCCTTCAATAAATTAAACACGGATACTTGGCAGTTTAATGATGTTCTTACTTTATATAAGGGTAGACACACTATTTTAATTGGTACACAGAACACCTATAATAAATTTAGAAACGGATTTGCCCCAAGTTATTACGGTGTTTTCCGTTTTAATAGTCTTGCTGATTTCTATGCTAGCGCAAATAATGGAACCGCAAATGCTGCTCGTTATGAATTACGTTATTCTGCTCGGGCTAATGGCGAATTCCCCTACGCAGATGTAGCAGTGACTCAATTAGGTTTCTTTTTACAAGATAAATGGAACATTGCAAAGAATTTTGTTTTGACATACGGTTTAAGAGCCGATGTGCCGATTTTCAAACAAAATTTTATTGCGAATAAGAATGCAGATGCATTGTCCTTCAGGAATGGCATCAAAGTTCAAACTGGACTACCGCCAGCAACAAATATTTTATGGTCTCCACGACTTGGTTTTAATTGGGATGTTAATGATGATAAAACCACACAGGTGCGTGGAGGTATTGGAGTTTTTGCAGGACCACCACCATTTGTATGGATAAGCAATCAGGCAAGTAACAACGGGGTAGATTTTGGTTCATTTGTAAGAACTACACCAACGGCATTTAGTCCTGATGTTAATTTTTACCGCCCTGCTAATGCTGCAGCAAATACAAGCTATAATCTTGCTTTCACTGATCAAAACTTCAAGTTTCCTCAGTTATTCAGAAGCAATATCGCAATTGACCAAAAGATTTTTGCTGACATCACAATGACGTTGGAAGCAATCTTTAGTAAGGATTTGAATGCAGTGTATCACCAAAATGTTAACCTGCCTGCCACTCGTGTTGCTTTAGTTGGAGTTGATACAAGACCTCGCTTCACCTCACCTCAAATTTATAGCGGAGCTGGGGGTGTTTCTGCAACTAATCCAAATATTAGTGATGCTATCCTTATGACAAACACTAACAAGGGATACACTTACAATGCAACGCTTCAGTTACAACGTAATGTTAAGAACCTTTACACAATGGTTGCCTACTCATTTGGAGATAGCCGTTCTGTAAATGATGGTGGATCTATCGCACAATCAATTTGGCGAGATCGTTTCATTAGCAATGATCCTAATGATGACGTTTTATCTTATTCTAATTTCTATCAGCCTCACCGTGTAGTTGCTGCAGCTAATTATCGTTTTGAATACGCTAAAAAGTTTGCCACTTCAATTGGTTTCACTTTTGAAGCTGCAAATGGTGGAACTGCAAACTATACTTACAACGGTGATTTGAATAATGACAACCAAGTATCTAATGATTTGATCTACGTACCCCGCAGCATTAACGAAATTGTACTTGAGGGTGTAAGTGCAACTGATACACGTAGCGCGGATGTAATTTGGGGACAACTCAACAGCTATATCAATCAAGATCCCTATTTGAGCACTCGTCGTGGTCAATACGCTGAAAGAAATGGGCTCTTATTGCCTTTTTACAAGAGACTTGATTTGAATTTTACACAAGATGTAATGCAGAAAGTGGGTAAGACTAATCATACTATTCGCTTCTCTTTAGACATCTTTAATTTTGGTAATTTATTAAATAAGAACTGGGGTATTTACAGAATCCCCACACGTGCTGCAGGTTTGTTAAACTTCAAACGAATTGAGACAGTTGGGTTAAATACTGGTAAGCCAGTATTTAGCTTCCCTTATCTTGATGCAGCTAATCAGATTCCATTGACAAACACATTCCAAAATAGTACTTCTCAAGCCTCTAGATGGCAAATTCAAGTTGGAGTGAGATATCTCTTCAATTAATATTTTAACCGGATTTAGTAAGGGAGGCCCGCAACGGCCTCCCTTTTTTATTCTTTAATGGGAATTGTGCTATTTTTAGCTCATCCACACATTTTTAATTATGACAACTCCCTTTGATCGCCTCATCGCAATCATGAATGATCTGCGCGAAAAATGTCCCTGGGACCAAAAGCAAACCTATGAGTCGTTACGCCAATTAACTATTGAGGAAACCTATGAATTGGCAGATGCGATCACAGAGGGTAATTCAAGTGCTTTAAAAGAGGAGCTGGGAGATTTGCTTTTGCATATTGTATTTTATGCAAAAATTGCCAGTGAAAAGAGTCAATTTGATATCAATGATGTGATTCACGGTATTTGTGAAAAACTAATTGCTCGTCACCCGCATATTTACAGCGATGTGAAAGTTGAAAATGAAGAGGATGTCAAACGCAATTGGGAAAAGCTGAAGATGAAAGAAGGAAAAAAGTCGGTGTTAAGTGGTGTTCCTGTTAGCTTGCCTGCTTTGGTCAAAGCAATGCGCTTACAGGAAAAGTCTAAGCAGGTCGGCTTTGAATGGGAAAGTGCAGGGCAGGTGTGGGAGAAAGTAGAAGAGGAGTTAGCCGAGTTAAAAGTTGAAATAGACGCGATGGAATCGGTTTCGGTGGAACAGGATGCTGCTGCGCTTAAAAAGAAAGTTGAGGAGGAATTTGGAGACTTACTATTCTCGCTTGTAAACTATGCTCGCTTCTTAAATATAGATCCTGAAAACGCGCTGGAGAGAACGAATAAAAAGTTTATCAATCGATTTCAGCTAATGGAGCAAGAAGCGCAAGGTAAAGGCAAGAAACTGGCAGATATGACACTTTCTGAAATGGATGCAATCTGGAATCAGATCAAGCATCTTTCTCAAAAATGATCCCTCTAAAAGGCCTACCTTTGCCCCGCTAAAAACGAGGAGATCGCTTCATGAAGCACATTAGAAATTTCTGCATTATTGCTCATATTGATCACGGTAAGTCAACCTTAGCCGACAGGCTACTGCAGGTTACTAATACCATCTCTGAGCGAGATATGATGGACCAGGTGCTGGATGATATGGATCTGGAGCGGGAAAAGGGGATTACTATTAAAAGCCATGCTATTCAGATCAACTACAAGTATAAAAATGGCGAGGAGTATATTCTCAATTTGATTGACACCCCAGGGCACGTAGACTTTAGTTATGAGGTAAGCCGTGCCTTAGCTGCCTGCGAAGGGTGTTTACTTTTGGTCGATGCTACTCAGGGTATTCAAGCACAGACAATCAGTAACTTATACCTTGCAATTGAAAATAATCTTGAGATCATTCCGGTCATCAATAAGATCGACATGGATGG
>DDPN01000055.1:13180-15749 GCA_002342205.1 Chitinophagaceae bacterium UBA2467
GGTCGAACCGGTCTTGGTGTAGAGACAGTGCTAGAAGCCATTGTTGAGCGAATACCTGCACCTGTTGGCGATCCCGCAGCTCCTTTACAAGCCCTGATTTTTGACTCCGTTTTTAATTCGTTTCGAGGCATTATCGTTTACTACCGAATTTTAAATGGTTCTATTAAAAAAGGAGACCTCGTTAAGTTCGTTTCCACCGGACAAGAGTACAATGCCGACGAAATTGGAATCTTGAAGCTCAAGATGACCGAAAAAAATCAGGTCAACACCGGTGATGTAGGCTATATCATTACAGGAATAAAAAATGCCAAAGAAGTAAAAGTTGGAGATACAATCACTTTAGCAGCGAACCCTAGTCCTGATGCTATCAAAGGGTTTGAAGAAGTTAAGCCAATGGTATTTGCAGGTATCTACCCCGTAAATACAGATGACTTTGAAGAGCTGAGAGACTGTATGGATAAATTACAGCTCAATGATGCTTCTCTTACGTTCGAATTAGAAACTTCACAGGCACTTGGGTTTGGATTTCGTTGCGGATTCTTGGGTATGCTCCACATGGAGATCATTCAGGAGCGTTTGGAGCGTGAGTTCAATCAAACAGTAATTACAACTGTACCTAACGTTAGTTTTATAGCTACCACCACAAAAGAGGAGGTTGTAGTTGTAAATAATCCCACTGAATTTCCTGATCCGGTAAAAACGGACCACATTGATGAGCCTTTTATCAAAGCACAGATCATCACGAAGCCTGAGTATATTGGAAATATCATGACATTATGCTTGGGAAAGAGAGGGATACTCATTAATCAGCATTATTTAACACCAACCCGTGTTGAGTTAATTTTTGAAATGCCTCTGACAGAGATCGTATTTGATTTCTATGATAAGTTGAAGTCTCAAACACGTGGCTATGCTTCCTTTGACTACCATCCGATTGGGTATCGTGAAAGCGATATTGTAAAGATGGATATCCTACTTAATGGAGACAAAGTGGACGCGCTCTCTGCTTTGATTCACAGAAGTCGTGCCCAAGATTTTGGAAGAAAACTGTGTGAGAAGTTAAAAGAATTGCTACCGCGCCAACAATTCCAGATTGCAATTCAAGCTGCAATTGGTGCAAAGATTATTGCCCGCGAAAACATAAGAGCTATACGCAAGGATGTATTAGCAAAGTGTTATGGTGGCGACATTACCCGTAAGCGCAAACTACTCGAGAAACAAAAAGAGGGTAAGAAGCGTATGAAACAGGTCGGAAATGTAGAAATTCCGCAAGAAGCATTTTTGGCAATTCTTCAGGTAGAAGAAAAATGAACTTTGCCCTCATCTTATTCATTCTGGCGATCATTACGGGCATCGCCTGGGTTGCCGATAAGCTTTACTTTGCTCCGCAACGCAAAGCTGCCGGAATTGAGCGGATGCCACTTTGGCTGGAGTATTCGGCAAGTTTCTTCCCAGTTATTTTGGCCGTATTCATACTGCGCTCATTTTTGATTGAGCCCTTTAAGATTCCATCGGGATCAATGATTCCGACCTTGCAGATTGGCGATTTCATCGTGGTAAACAAATACACCTACGGTATTCGGTTGCCGGTGATTAATCAGAAAATCATTGATATCGGGACCCCAAAGCGTGGTGATGTGGTTGTCTTTCGTTATCCCAAGGATCAGTCGGTTGATTACATCAAACGCGTGATTGCGATTCCTGGTGATGACATTCTTTATGAGGATAAAAAGGTCACTATTAACGGTAAGCTACTTCAATATACGGGTGGAGCCCCATACCTTGATCCTGAGAGCATGCGGTATGCCAAGCTTTTCCAAGAGAGTTTTCCAGCCGATCTTGGCGGTAACGCACACGAGATATTGAATGATCCCGACCGCAGTACGATCTATCAAGGTGAGAGTTTTCCTGGATCGGAGAACTGCCAATACCAAGGAACAGCCTTGCGCTGTAAGGTCCCAGCAGGTCATTATTTTGTCATGGGTGATAACCGTGACAACAGTTTAGATTCCCGATTTTGGGGATTTGTGCCCGATCAGAATTTAGTAGGCCGAGCCTTTTTCATTTGGCTCAATATGGGCTCCCTAGGTCGGATTGGAAGTTTTCAGTAATGAATGCTCGGGCAACGCTCGATCTTGGTCCATTGCAGGATCGTTTGGCCTATCAATTTAAAAAGCCCGAATTATTAAATCAAGCATTGACCCATCGCAGTCATAGCAAAAAGAATAATGANNGGGGATTCCGTGTTGAATTGTGTGGTGGCCGAGATTCTTTATGAGCGTTACGCCGACCTCGACGAAGGTGATCTATCGCGAGTACGAGCAAATTTGGTGAAGCAACAAGCACTCTATGAAATTGCTCAAGCCTTGATGCTATCGGACTATCTTAAGCTTGGCGAGGGGGAATTAAAAAGTGGCGGTTTTCGCAGGCCATCAATCCTAGCGGATACGCTCGAAGCAATTGCCGGCGCAATTTTTATTGATGGAGGTTTTGAGGCAGCTAAGGCAAGCTTGCGTAAACTGTACTCCACGATCTTGCAAAATGTGGATCCTAAAACCTTGGGTAAGGA
>DDPN01000130.1 GCA_002342205.1 Chitinophagaceae bacterium UBA2467
TCCTCATGCGATTGACAGATCAAAACACCTTTTCCGGCGGCCAATCCATCTGCTTTCAATACAATTGGAAGTGAATGGGTAGACAAGTAGCTAATCCCCTCTTCAAAGCTTGCACTGGTAAACTCACGATACCCTGCCGTAGGAATGCCGTTTCGCTCCATGAAAGCTTTTGCAAAAGCCTTACTTCCTTCCAACTGAGCCCCTACACTTCCTGGTCCAATAATCATCAATTGACTGAGCGCAGGGGTCTGTCTTAAAAACTCAACCAGCCCTTTCACCAGCGGTTCTTCGGGCCCAACTACTACCATTTCGATAGCATTCTGTATACAAAAACTGCGAATCGCTTCAAAATCGGTTACAGAAAAAGGAAGGTTTTCCCCCAATGTTATCGTTCCTGCATTACCTGGAGCGATGTAGAGTTTTGTGCAAAGCGGGCTTTGCCCCAATTTAACGGCTAATGCATGTTCACGTCCGCCTGAACCTAATAATAAGATTTTCATCGGTATAGCTGGGATTTCTCCGCGAAAGTAAATAGCCCTGAGGGAATTGCTATTGAAGGAATAATCTTTATTTTGAGTACCTATAAAATGAACCAACCAACTATGTCATCTCCATCTACAACTACCGGACACCCCAAAGGGCTGGCCGTCTTGTTTGCCACGGAAATGTGGGAACGATTCAATTATTATGGCATGCGAGCCATTTTGGTGCTCTTCATGACCAAGGCTCTTTTGTTTGACAAGGCCTTTGCCTCTAATTTATATGGAAGCTATACCAGCTTGGTTTACTTGACCCCCTTGTTGGGTGGATATATTGCTGACCGCTATTGGGGGAACCAGCGTTCAATTATTGTGGGAGGAATTTTAATGGCATTGGGTGAATTTCTTTTATTCTTTTGCGCCTCCACCTATCAATCTGCACCGGACGTATCAGCTATGCTTTTCTTTTCCGGTCTTGGACTGATGATTACCGGCAACGGATTTTTCAAACCCAATATTTCAGCATTAGTAGGCCAGCTATACCCCAAAGGAGACCGACGGATTGATTCTGCCTACACGATATTTTACATGGGAATCAATGTTGGGGGCGCCATCGGACCCATTATTTGTGGACTGGTTGGCGATACCGGAAATCCTCAGGATTTTAAATGGGCATTTTTGGCAGGTGGCATCGCGATGTTGATCAGCGTGATCGTACAATATCTATATCATCGCAAGTATGTAGTAGACCCTAATCAAAAAGTATTGGGCTTAACCCCCAATGATGCACCTGCATCGTGGTTAAATCCAATTAACATGGTAATCGGACTCACTGTGTTATCGGGTTTGATGATTGGTGCATTATATATGGATGCGAAAGTGGTGGATTATCTAACCTATGTATTAATAGCCGCTCCCCTCCTTATTGCTTTTATTATTTTCTCAGACAAATCACTGGGGAAGGTAGAGAAACAAAGAGTGGGTGTCATTTTCAGCGTATCCTTCTTTGTTGTTTTCTTCTGGAGTGCTTTTGAACAAGCAGGCGCTTCCCTAACCTTTTTTGCAGAGGAACAAACACAACGCGACCTTGGTTTCTTTACTGTACCAGCTAGCTTTTTTGCGTCGCTTAATGCAATATATGTGGTCAGCTTTGCTCCTGTTTTTGCCTGGCTTTGGCTAAAATTGGGAAAAAGAGAGCCTTCTTCTCCCACCAAAATGTCTTTGGGACTTTTGCTATTGGCAATCGGTTATCTCTGGATTGCATTTGGCGTAAAAGATGTAGCAGCAGGAACCAAGGTGAGTATGATTTGGTTATTTGGTATGTATGCCCTTCACACCTGGGGTGAACTTTGTTTATCACCAATTGGTTTATCGCTGGTAAACAAATTAGCTCCAATAAAATTTGCCTCTTTATTAATGGCCGTATGGTTCTTAGCTAATGCAGCGGCTAATAAATTAGCAGGCGTGCTGAGTGCACTTTATCCGGACGGCAAAACCACCCAGTTCATGGGTTATGAAATGAACAACCTATATGACTTTTTCATGCTTTTTGTGGTAATGGCAGGACTAGCTTCTCTTACTCTGCTTCTGTTGACCCGTTTACTTCAAAAAATGATGAACGACTAATAAATTTTATTTCAAAAATTTAAATCTGAATCGATGGCTGAGCAAACGTTTAAACCATTTGTTTCTCCGGAAACCAAAATGGCAGAGTTCACGCTGAAATCTATACTCACAGGTGCTGCCTTTGGAATCATTTTTGGAGCTTCTACTGTTTATTTAGCTCTTAAAGCAGGATTGACCGTTTCTGCATCCATTCCCATTGCTGTGCTCGCCATCACACTCGGCAGAAAATTTTTGAAGACTACAATACTAGAAAACAACATCATCCAAACAACTGGATCGGCTGGAGAGAGTATTGCAGCGGGTGTTGTTTTTACATTACCGGGATTTTTATTTTTAAGTGAAGCCGGCAGTGCCAACTTTTTTAACTACTTCACTATTTTGATCCTTGCCATCATTGGTGGAATGCTTGGTACCTTAATGATGATTCCGCTTCGTCGCTCTTTGATTGTACAAGAGCACAAAACATTACCCTATCCCGAAGGAACTGCCTGCGCCTCTGTATTAAAAGCAGGAGAAAAAGGTGGAGACTTTGCACGGACAGCCTTTTTAGGTCTGGGCGTAGCTTTTGTCTATGCAATACTGCAAAAAATTGTGCATGTCATTGCCGAGACTCCTTCCTTTATGACCAAGCAAACGCAAAAGTTTTTTCCTTCAGCAAAAGTGAGTGGCGAAATCACACCTGAGTACTTGGGTGTGGGGTATATCATTGGACCTAAGATTGCTGGTGTGTTGGTAGCGGGTGGTGTACTAAGTTGGTTTGTATTCACTCCTTTGCTTGCTAGTTTACTCAATGATCATGGTGTGATTATTGCTGCGCAATTAGTAAAGCTGGGCTATTTGCAAGACGTAACAGTTGCTGGTGGACCCGGTGGATGGGATCCAACTACTGGACAATTTGCAGATTGGTCTACGGCTATTTATAGAGCCTACATTCGGCAAATTGGTGCAGGTGCGGTTGCAGCGGGTGGATTTATCACACTGATTAAAACAATTCCTACAATTATTTCTTCTTTCAAAGGAAGTATCGGTTCGCTTAAACAATCCGGCGGAGTGAATGCCGAAGCAACCACTTCGCGCACTGAGCAAGATTTATCAATTAAAGTAGTA
>DDPN01000058.1 GCA_002342205.1 Chitinophagaceae bacterium UBA2467
AGGGATCCTTTTGCGCCATCTCTTTAGCAAGAGGTGCCAAACTAAAGTCGGCAGTACTCATGCTTACCAAGTGCTCCATTAAATCGCCTCGATTAATATTCATGCATTGTGCAACGGGTCCAAGTCCATGCGTGGGATAAAGACTTCCACTTTTACCAATATTCTCTTTAATTCGCCACATATCCGCATAGGCTTTTTTATTAAAGAGCCAGTCAATTGATAAGTCATGAATATAGGCTCCTTCTGCATGTACAATTTCACCGAACAAGCCTTGTCGGATCATGTTAAGGGTCAATAATTCAAAAAAGTCATAGCAACAGTTTTCGAGCATCATGCAATGCTTGCGTGTTCGCTCAGAAGTTTCAACGAGTTGCCAGCATTGATCAAGCGTAAGCGCAGCCGGAACTTCAGTAGCCGCGTGTTTTCCATGATTCATGGCATACACTGCAATAGGAGTGTGGAGGGGCCAGGGGGTGCAGGTATAAATAAGGTCTACATCATTTGATTCACACAGTGCCTTCCATCCTTCTTCGCCAGAATACTCTTTGGCTTTAGGTCGGTTGAGGGAAGCAAGAGTTTTTTGCGCACCGGCTAATCGCTCCGGATACTTATCGCAGATAGCAACAATCTCAACTCCATCAATATAAGAAAGTCGACCCACGGCATCACTACCTCTCATTCCAATCCCAATGATTCCAATACGAACCACTTCTAATTTTGGTGCGGCATATCCGCACATATTGAATACTGGCTTTTGCGCAGCGTACTGATTGGAACGCTCTATCTCCTCTTCAGTAGGTGCTTGTGCAAATAATGGCAGACCTGAGGCAAGTACGGAACTTCCTACGGCCATAGTACGGATAAAATTTCTGCGGGGTGTTGACATACAGTGAAGTTAATCTTTTAATAAATCCGGACGTCTCTCTTGCGTACGCTGCATGGCTTGGTCATGCCGCCATTCGTCTATCAATTTATGATTGCCGCTTAACAAAATGTCAGGTACTTTCCATCCTCTAAAATCTTCGGGGCGTGTGTAGACGGGAGGGGATAGTAAATTGTCCTGAAATGAATCGGTAAGGGCAGACGTTTCATCATTTAATACACCTGGAATTAGCCTGCCGATGGCGTCTACCAAGATTGCCGCAGGTAATTCGCCACCACTTAACACATAGTCGCCAATTGAAATTTCATGCGTAACGTAATTAGCTCTGATTCGCTCATCTATTCCCTTATAGTGTCCACAGATTAGCAATAGATTCTGCTGAAGTGATAATTGGTTGACGCGGGATTGTTTTAATGTTTCTCCATCGGGTGTTAGATAAATGATCGCGTCATATTTTCTTTGCTTCGAAAGAGAGTCGATGGCATTGGCAAGCGGTTCACACATCATAACCATCCCTGCGCCACCTCCATATTGGTAATCGTCTACCTGTCCGTACTCATTAACGGCCCATTGACGAAGGGGGTGTACTTCAATAGTGAGTAATCCTTTTTCTTGCGCTCTCTTCATCATACTGTGCTGAAAAGGGCTCTCCAGTAATGCAGGTAAAACGGTTAGAATATCGATGTGCATGTTACAAATATAGCCTACTGCTATATTGTAAATAAAAAACCCCTGCTCACCAGAGCAGGGGTACCCCCTTTAGGGCCTTCCCGTTGCTGCTTTAGCTGACGGAAATCTTTTGAACATTTTTCGGCTTTTTTACTTCGAGTTTAGGGATGAATATTCGCAACTCCCCATTCTTGTATTCAGCATCAATCATATCACGGTTGCAGTTTTCAGGCAAACTGAAACTTCTTGACCAACTCGTATAATTATATTCTCTGCGGTTGTAGTGTTCGTCTTCTTCTTTCTCTTCTTTTTCTTTTTCTGCACTAACAGTTAGCGAATCTTCTGTACTTTCTACTTTAAAGTCTTTTCGCTCCATGCCTGGAGTAGCTAAACAAACGATAAATTCTTTATCCGTTTCACTGATGTTGACAGAAGGAACATTTACCACCCTGCTTAAACTGAAATACTCATCAAGCGGGGTATTAAAAAAACGGTCTAGCCATCCATCTCCTAATAAAGAAGGTAAGGCGCGAGTGGAGGAGGGTCTTTCGATTGCTTTTGTTTCCATACGGTTATGTTTTTAATGATGAATTAAAAATAAACCGATGCTATAGGGTTTCCCTATGATGGAATCACAATAAGAACTGATATTGATTAGCTCTGTTGTGCAAAGTAGTGGTGGAAATAAGGAATCGTTTCAATCCCTTTGAAAAAGTTTTCGATATTGTATTTTTCATTGGGGCTATGAAGGTTGTCGTTGTCAAGCCCAAATCCCATGAAAACGATTTTGATGCCTAGTTCTTTTTCTAAGATGGAACAAATGGGAATACTACCTCCTCCGCGAACGGGAATGGGTGTTTTTCCAAACGTTTTTTCAATGGCCTTTGCAGCAGCGACATATCCTTTACTGTCGATTGGGGTCATATAAGGTTCACCGCCATGATGTAACTGCGCTTTCACCTGAACAGATGCCGGAGCAATTGAAGTAAAATAATCAATCAGTTTTTTTGTGATAACATCAGCTGATTGGTTAGGTACGAGACGAGCAGAAATTTTTGCATATGCTTTAGAAGGTAAAACTGTTTTTGCGCCCTCACCTGTGTAACCTCCCCAAATACCATTTACTTCGAGCGTAGGACGAATACCTGTTCTTTCATAGGTGCTGTATCCTTTTTCTCCCCACAGTTCATTGATCCCTAATTCTGATTTATAGCTGGCCTCATCGAAGGGCGCTTTATTGATCAGTGCTCTTTCGTCAGGCCCAGCTTCTACCACGTCATCATAAAAACCAGGAATCGTGATGTGATTATTCTCATCATGACAGCTCGCAATCATTTTTGAGAGAATGGTGATCGGGTTGGCAACCGCTCCTCCATAGGTACCACTGTGTAAATCTCTATTTGCACCTGTTACTTCTACTTCAATATAACTTAGCCCTCTTACACCTGTATCTAACGATGGATTTTCCATACTAAGCATGGCGGAGTCGCTGATCAAAATAACGTCAGCTTTCAGAAGATCTTTATGAGCAGCTACAAATGCTCCTAAGTTTGGAGAACCAACTTCTTCTTCTCCTTCAATCAAAAACTTAATATTGGTGGTTAGGGTATTTGTTTTGCTCATCAGCTCTAATGCTTTTACATGCATATAAAACTGACCCTTATCGTCTGCAGATCCTCTGGCAAATACTTTCCCATCTTTAATTACGGGTTCAAAGGGTCCACTGTGCCAAAGTTCTAATGGGTCAGCCGGCTGTACGTCATAGTGACCATATACTAAGACAGTCGGTGCGTCTTTACTTATTATTTTTTCACCATAGACCACGGGGTATCCCTTCGTGGGCATTACTTCTGCTTTTTCACAGCCAGCCTCTAAAAGACTCTTTTTTACAGCTTCCGCACAACGAAGCATGTCCTCTTTGTGTTCAGACTTTGCACTGATTGAAGGAATTCGAAGCAGGTCTATCATTTCTGTTAAAAATCGGTCCTGGTTCTTTTCCTGGTATTCTTTCCACGCTGCTGACATAAAAGAGTTGTTTTAATAATTGAGCACAAATTTACTATTTCAGATTTGCATCTTCCGTTTTATCGTCTTTGGTATTTCGGATATGAGCGGCTTTGGTAAGTGTATTCTTTCCAAAGCGGTCATTGAGCGCATCCATTGCTTGGTAGAGTTGTAGCTTTTCCACCTGCTGATCAAATAAACTCATTTGCATAGAAATGGGTACCAGGTGGCTACAACGGACTCCTAATAATCGAACGGGTCTGCCTTTTTGATAAAGTTCGGTGAATAGTTTTTTTGCTTTAGCCTGTAACACATCATCGAGCACGGTGTAGTCTATGGTTTCTTGTTTGGAAGTGACTTCAAAGTCGTGATACTTTATTTTGACAGTTAGGCATCCACTCATTTTTTCGTCGCTTCGTACATCTGCTGCAGTTTCTTCTACTAATTCTAGCAGTTGCTGCACTAAAAATTCAGTGTCATTGCTATCTTTTTCAAAGGTCTTTTCGTGACTGATGCTTTTTTGTTCCCAATCTGTAATCAGGGTAGTACTACCTCTTCCTTGTGCTTTTTCCCATAGGGACTCACCCCATTTGCCAGCTATCGCAATCATCAATTCCAACGGAGTCTTTGCGATATCTTCTATTCTGTAAAGGCCTTTGCTTCGCAATAATTGCGCTGTGTGTTCCCCCACACCGTTGATTTTATCTATTGGTAAAGGCCATAAAAAAGCAGTCTCTCTCCCGGGAGGTACTGCTAAAAAGCCATTCGGCTTTGCTTCATTGGTAGCCATTTTAGCAATGAAACGGGCTGATGCAATTCCACAGGAAATTGGTAGACCGGTTGTGCGGGTAATATGGGCTCGTAATTCCTGTGCAAAAGAGTTGACTCCAAAAAAACGGTCCATCCCGGTTAGGTCTACATAAAATTCGTCGATACTTGCTTTTTCAAAAACCGGCACACGCTCTGCTATCAGTTCAGTAACCCACCTTGAATAATGACTGTATTGGCTTCTGCTTGCATTGGTAACAATGGCCGAGGGACATTTTTGCAAGGCCTGCTTCATGGGCATTGCAGAATGAATACCAAATTTTCTGGCTTCATAACTACAGGCTGCAACCACTCCTCGGTCGCCTCCGCCAACTAGTACGGGTTTTCCCTTTAGCGAAGGGTTATGTAAAATTTCGACGGAAACAAAAAATGAATCCAGATCAAAATGCGCGATATGATGCACCGGCGCAGACATATTTTACTTATGAAAGATAGATTGCTAAAAGGCCTTCGGGAAGTCGCACCTGCACTTGTTGCGACGCATTATCAATATCAATGAGTGTGTCCTCATTTAAAGGAATCAGGACTTCCTTATTTTGGATAATGATTTTGCACACCAATTGTTGTGGTTGTTCAATCACTTCAATCACCTCGCCAAGCGCGATATTGTTTTCAATAATGGTGAATCCAAGTAAAGAGGCCGGAGCAGATTTACTGGCCAATCGCTGAAACTCTTCTTCGGGTATCCAAACTATTTTTGTGACGAGCTTCTGTGCTTTTTCTCGTACTTCAATACCTTCTATTTGAATAAGAACTTCTGTTGTTGTTTTCTTTTTTGCAGACTGAATAAAATAGGGTAGAAGATTTCCTTTTTTCTCTTCAACATATAATGCCTCTAAATTTTTAAGGGAAGAGGATTTTCCAAGGTAATGTTCAAGCACTACTTCTCCTTTGAGTCCATGTGCACTGACAATCTTTCCTAATTTGAGATAACTAGCCATCAACTGCAAAGCAAAACAATATGCCTCATCAAAAAAAATCCCAATGTTTGGAAAACATTGGGATTAACAAATCTTGTTGTGACGATTGATTAAGCTTCTTCGCCTGCGCCTTCAGCAGCAGGAGCACTTTCTTCCACAGCAGGAGCTGCAGCAGCCGCCTTTTTAGCAGCAGCTTCGGAAAGAACAGCTTGACGCTTTTCACGACGCTTACGTTGGTTGTCCTCGTCTTTCTTTTTGATTTGGATTTCGTGCTGTGCAGTCCACTCAGTGAACTTTTGCATAGCAGCAGCCTCATCAAATAAACCTAAGCTAACACCACGGAGTAAGTGCTTCAGGTATAATACACCTTTGAAGCTTAAAATTCTGCGTACAGTGTCAGTTGGGGTTGCACCTTTATTCAACCACTCTAATGCCTTTTGGCGATCTAGTTGAATGGTGGCAGGAATAGTCAGGGGGTTATAGGTTCCTAACTTTTGGATGAATTTTCCATCGCGGGGAGCACGTGAGTCGGCTACAACGATGAAGTAAAATGGTCTCTTCTTAGAGCCCTGTCTTTGAAGACGGATTTTGGCTGACATAAATTGAAATTTAACAGCGTTAAAAAATACCCGGTAAAAACCGGGATGCAAATATAGGTTATTTCAGGGAATTAGGCCCATTTTTTAGCGTCTCATGCCAGGCATCATTTTGCCAAATGCTCCTAACTTGTTCATATTCTTCATCATGTCTCGCATTTGGGCAAACTGTTTTAGGAAGTTGTTAACCTCTTGGATATCCTTTCCGCTTCCCTTCGCAATCCTTTTTTTACGGCTCATATCAATTAAATCGGGGTCCGCCCTTTCAGCGGGAGTCATGGAATTGATCATTGCTTCTATACCCTTGAACGCGTTTTCGTCGATATCCAG
>DDPN01000065.1 GCA_002342205.1 Chitinophagaceae bacterium UBA2467
ATTGCAGTAGCAGGTAATATCGGAGCGGGTAAAACCACGTTGACCGAGCTACTTAGTAAACATTATAAATGGATTCCGCATTTTGAAGATGTGGACCATAATCCATATCTCATGGACTTTTATGAGGATATGCCCCGGTGGAGTTTCAATTTGCAAGTGTACTTTTTAAATAGTCGCCTACGTCAGTTGGTGGAAATTCAGCAGGGTACAGAAACCGTAATCCAGGATCGTACCATTTATGAAGATGCAAACATCTTTGCGCCCAACCTTCATGAAATGGGGTTGATGAGCAAACGCGATTTTGATAATTACTACAATTTTTTCCAGACGCTTAAATCATTGGTGCAACCGCCAGACCTTTTAATCTACTTACAAGCCTCTGTTCCTACATTAGTAGGTCAGATCCAAAAAAGAGGACGTGATTACGAGGAAAATATTCGTCTTGATTATCTTAAAAAACTCAATGAATATTATAACAAGTGGATCGGCGGGTATAAGGAAGGGAAGTTGTTAATAATCGATGTAGACAAGAACAAGTTTGCAGAGCGAGAAGAAGATTTTGGAGATATCATCAGTAAAGTAGACGGAGCCTTGTACGGTCTCTTCTAATAATAATTATTGCTCATCGGGCGCTTCAAAGGCCTCTCAATCCATTGTTGCATGAAATACCATCCGCTGAATCCCGAATTATTCAAGCAGAACAGAGAACGTTTTGTAAAAGAATTACCCGCTCAAACCATTGCCATTTTTGGAAGTAATGACGCTTTTCCGTCCAATGGAGATGCCTTGCATGCCTTTAAACAAAACAGTGATTTGTTTTGGCTCTGCGGTATTGAGCAGGAAGACACGATGCTGGTATTATTCCCAGACAATCCGGATCCCAAATACAGAGAGGTGTTGGTGTTGGTACGACCCAATGAATTAAAAGAGAAATGGGATGGTCGCCAGTTGCGAGTGAAAGAAGCACAGGCAATAAGTGGTATTTCGACGATTGTGTGGTTGGATAGCATCGATGCGCTTTTACAAACTTGGATTCATTTAGCTGATACGATTTGTTTGGATAGTAATGAAAATGATCGCAAGGCTAGTTTGATTCGAAGCCGTGAGTATCGTTTTATTGATGAAATCCAACAACGCTATCCGTTGCATCAGTACTGCCGCGCAGCAAAAATTATGCGCGAAGTGAGGGCTATCAAAACTTCCTACGAAGTAGAAGTGCTTGAAAAAGCAATTCATATCACTGAGCAAACTTTTCGAAGACTGTTAGGATTTATCCGTCCAGGTGTAATGGAGTATGAAATTGAAGCGGAGATATATCACTCTTTTTTAAATCAACGCGCAACTGGACCTGCATATCATAGCATCATTGCCAGTGGAGATCGTGCACGCACACTACATTATATTGCCAACAATCAAGTTTGCAAGGATGGCGAATTGTTATTGATGGATTTTGGTGCAGAGTATGGAGGCTACTGCGCGGATTTGACCAGAACGGTTCCTGTAAATGGCAAATTCACACGTCGACAAAAGAATATTTATAATGCATGTCTTCACTTGCATAATTATGCAAAGAGTATTTTAAAGCCAGGAATTACAATTTTGAAGTATACAGATAAAGTGGGTGAGGAAGCTACACAGCAGTTTTTGAAATTAGGTTTGTTGCGTAAGTCCGATGTAAAAAATGAGGATCCCGAAAACAGAGCTTATCGCAAATATCTTTATCACGGCATTTCGCATCATTTAGGAATTGATGTGCATGATCTGGGTACCCGAGCGGCTCCAATAAAACCAGGCATGGTCTTTACTATTGAGCCAGGTATATATGTTGAAGAAGAGCAGTTAGGTGTGCGTATTGAAAATAATGTATGGATTACCCGTACTGGCAATAAGGATTTGATGAAAAATATTCCTATTGAAGCCGATGAGATCGAGTCACTAATGAAACGATCTGTATGATCAAACAACTGCCGAATTTATTTACCCTATTGAATCTTGTTTTTGGCTGTTTGGCTTGCGTAGCTGTTTTACAGCCCGGGATTATTTTAGTAGCCGATCCACAGGGACAGTATTACTATGATTTACCAGCACAAATTTGGATGGCATCCTTATTTATTGGAGCAGGAGCAGTAGTGGATTATTTGGATGGTTTTCTAGCACGTTTATTAAAAGCGGGATCTGAAATGGGAAGAGAATTAGATTCTTTGTCTGACGTGGTAACATTTGGAGTAGCGCCTTCTCTAATACTATATCAATTTCTTCGGCTCTCATTGGCTGCAGACCAAGAAGCACTGGATCAAACCACAATTGGGCTTTTACCCGCTTTTTTTATTCCTGTTGCCGCCGCATGGCGATTGGCACGCTTCAATTTGAATGCAGGTGCTGCAGCTCCTTCCTATTTTCAGGGTTTACCCGTTCCTGCCGCAGGTCTTTTTGTTGCTTCACTTCCTCTTATTTACTGGAATGTAAATGAGACTTGGGTCTCATCTACTCTTTTAAGTCCTTTATTTTTATATGCTGTGATTGCATTGCTCAGTGGACTTATGATTTCTAAGATTCCCATACTGGCTTTCAAATTCAGTTCCTATACGTGGAAGGAAAATAAATTACGCTACAGCATTGTATTGTTTGCCATTGCTCTTTCAGTTTTCCTAAAATGGCTGGCTATTCCACTCACGATTGTGGGGTACGTTCTCTTATCTTTGTTTTTTAAAAAACAATTTGCATGAGCTATCGAGTAGAAATAAAAGTAATGCCTCACAAAGAATTGCTAGATCCGCAAGGTAAAGCTGTGTTGGGTGGTCTCTCTAATCTTGGACTACAGAGTGTTTCAGACGTAAGGGTAGGTAAAAATATCACCTTACTGGTTGAAGCCCCCTCGGTAGACCAGGCAGAGGCAATCGCACGGGAAGCAGCGGAAAAATTACTCTCTAACCCTGTGATGGAATATTTTGAAGTTCATGCTGAAAAAGCCTGAGCAGACAAAAAAATTATAACGTGACGGATTCAATATCTATAGATCAAAATCCGACTGAACAACACGCACTTTCGTCTTTATATCTGGTTCCTACTCCCATTGGAAATTTACAGGACATTACGCTTCGTTCCCTTGCTGTTTTAAAAGAAGTAGATCTGATTTTAGCAGAAGACACAAGAACGAGTTCTGTTCTTTTACAACACTATCAGATTCAAAAACCGATTACTCCTTTTCATCAGCATAATGAGCACAAAGTGGTTGATCACTTAGTTCAACAACTTGCTGCAGGAAAAAAAATGGCTTTGATTACGGATGCGGGAACTCCTGGTATTTCAGATCCAGCATTTTTATTAGTTCGTGCTTGTGTTAAAGCGGGTGTTCGGGTAGAGTGTTTACCCGGTGCTACTGCATTTGTTCCGGCTTTAGTCAATAGTGGAATACCTGCTACGCGTTTTTGCTTTGAAGGATTTTTGCCACTCAAAAAAGGACGTCAAACCTTGTTGAAAAAATTAGTAACCGAAGAACGCACGCTAATTTTTTACGAATCTCCCCAGCGATTGTTGAAAACACTCGAAGAGTTTTGTACCTATTTTGGGGAGGATAGATCTTGTAGCGTAAGTAGAGAGTTGACAAAACGGTTTGAGGAAAATTTCAGAGGAACCTTACGCGAGTGTGTTAATCATTTTTCGTCTAAAACAATAAAAGGTGAAATCGTTATCGTCCTCGCTGGATTATCTTAACCTTATTTAATAGCCTACCCATGAATCGTCTATTTTTCTCCCTTCTTTGTTTTGTAATGCTGACTACCGCCTCAGCTCAATCAGACTCTTGGCAACAACGTGTGAGTTATGCCATGGAAGTAGATATGAATGTCCAGACTAATCGCTTTGTCGGAAAACAGCGACTGGACTACTGGAATAACTCGCCGGATACATTACATCGCGTATTTTTTCACTTATACTTCAATGCCTTTCGTCCGGGTAGTATGATGGATGTGCGTAGTCGTAGACAAGGTACTATTCAAGTTGGACGTGGAGTAGATTGGGATCAGCGTGTGAAAGATCGAATCGTCAATTTGAAGCCAGATGAAGTAGGAGAGCAAACCGTTCATGAATTAAAAATGAATGGTCGGGTACAAAAGCTGATCAATCATGAAACTATTTTAGAAGTTGTATTGGATAAACCAATTGCCCCGCGTTCAAAAGTGGTATTTGATTTAAACTTTGAAGGACAGGTCCCTCTACAAGTGCGTAGAAGTGGTCGAGATAACCCTACCTCAAAAGTTCGTTACTCGATGAGTCAGTGGTATCCAAAAATTTGCGAGTATGATGAAGATGGATGGCATCCCACTCCGTATGTAGGTCGTGAATTTTATGGTGTTTGGGGAAATTATGATGTGAAAATTAAAATCGATCGCAATTACATTTTGGGAGGTACGGGTTACTTGCAAAATCCTGAGCAGATTGGATACGGCTACGAAAAAAAGGGTCAAGTTGTAAACAGACCTACAGGTGAAAAACTGACTTGGCATTTTTATGCGCCTCAAGTGCACGATTTTATGTGGGCGGCAGATCCTGAGTATATACACCGCTCTCTTCGTGTTCGTGATAGTATTCCCGCAACAAAAACTTCTCCTGCTGTTCCTGAGCTGACGTTGCATTTATTGTATAAGCCTACCAATGAGAAAGCAGAGAATTGGGAGAAAATATTAACCGATGCTGCTCGTGCATTACCCTTTATAGAAAAACATTTTGGGGGGTACCCTTACAAACAATACTCTTTCATTCATGGCGGAGACGGAGGTATGGAATATCCAATGTCTACATTATTGATTGGCCCAGGAGCGTGGTTACATGAATGGATGCACAGCTGGTATCAGGGCATATTGGCGACCAATGAGTCATTGTATGCCTGGATGGACGAAGGATTTACTACGTATGCAGAAGATCGCATCTCTGCCTTTTTGCAATCTGATACGGGATTTGCACATCTTGGCTCCTATCGCGGGTATGTCAATCTTGCAAAAAGTGGTCGGGAAGAACCTTTGACTACCCATGCGGATCACTTTAATACGAATGCTGCGTACAGTGCGGCTGCCTATTCTAAAGGAGCTGTATTCATGGAACAGTTGGGATATGTTACAGGCGCAGCCACTCGCGATCAGATTCTGTTGGACTACTATGATAAATGGAAATTCAAACATCCTACTGTAAATGATCTCATCCGATTAGCAGAAAAAAGAAGCGGGTTGAAACTGGATTGGTATAAAGAGTACTGGGTGAATTCTACCAAAACCATTGATTATGCAATAGACAGTTTGTGGGAAGACGGAAAAGAGACATTAATCAGAATCAAACGCATTGGTTTAATGCCAATGCCTCTTGATGTTCAATTGACCTTTGCGGACGGCTCACGCGAGTTGCATTACATACCTCTTGATTTACAATACGGAGAAAAGCCTGTTGAAGATTCATCGCTACCGCGTAAAGTTTATTCTCCTTGGAAATGGACACATGCAACGTACACGCTATCTACTACAAAAAAATTAGCCACTGTTACGTTGGTTGATATCGATCCTTCTCAGCGATTAGCGGATATTGATCGAAAAAATAATCAATTGAAGCTGGACTGGTCCACACCGACTCCCGTTATTGTGCAATAAAATCAGCGAGGGACGTAGAGTAAATATTTTTCCTGAAAAAAGGGAAGTGGAAACAACTGTGTGATTTCGATTTGACGAGGTCTGGTTCCACTTTCTTGGATCTCTTGCGTCAGGTCTCCTCCTTTTAAACAGATCAAGCCAGGCACATGCTCATTCCCCTCTACAGAAGAATGATTATTTAAGAGAGGCTTGCTCCATTTCCAAAGTTCTTTTAAGGGCGCAACGGCTCTGGATACAGCGTAATCAAATTTTCTGTTTTTGATTTCTTCTGACCTGGTGTGTTGCGTAGTTAAATTCTTTAGTCCTATTGCTGTTGCTACGGCGTCTACAACTTTTAGTTTTTTAGCGATACTGTCTGTTAAATGAAACTGTACATCCGGAAAAAAAATAGCCAATGGTAATCCGGGAAATCCACCTCCTGTTCCAATATCAATAATTTGCGTGCCTGGTGCAAATGAAAACACAGCAGCTATACTCAAGGAGTGTAAGATGTGACGTTCGTATAACGCGTCAATATCTTTTCGGGAGATCACATTAATTTTTTCATTCCATTCTCGGTAAAGGGCGTCTAATTTTTCTAGCTGTGCAAGTTGTGTGGAGTTAAAATCTGCAAAGTACTTTGTAATAAGGTTGACTCCGGTGGGTTCAGAAGAATGCACAACAGACATAATTAACTCCAACTTTTGGCAGGCCTTCTCCACAGCGCTGGGAAGAAGATGAGGTAATAAAAAAACATCCACATGTCTAAAAAGATGAACCAAGGCCAGAGGTCTTTTTCATCAAGTTTAGCCATGGATTTATATAGAATGACTGCTTGCGGAATCAACTTTATTGCAGCTACTACAGTAACCCATTGCCAATTACAAAAAAAGAGAGACACTCCTAGTAGAGGGTAGAATAAAAACTGTGAAATGAAATAGAGACCCAATAAAAATTTATGGAGCGGTTTATAATATTTGGCAGTCGTGTAGTGTCTTGATTTTTGACGCAACCAGCTTCCCCATGTAGTTTTTGGTATTGATCGTGTGATTGCCTCTGGTTCAATGACCACTGCAGTATTTCTACTATTGGCTAGTTTATTGATGAATAAATCGTCGTCGCCACTAGGGATATGATTGATGGAAGAAAATCCTTTGTTTCTTAAAAAAAGATCTTTTCGATAAGATAAGTTGCGACCTACACCCATGTAAGGAATGCCAGCCAGCGCATAAGAAAGATACTGAAGTGCCGTATGGAAGGTTTCAAACCGAATTAATTTATTGAGCAATCCTTTTCTGCGATGATAGCCTCCATATCCCAACACTATTTCTGTTTCTTCTGTGTAAGCATCTTGCATTTTTTCGAGCCAGTGCTCGCTGGATGGAACACAGTCTGCATCGGTGAGTAAAAGAATTTCATAATTGGCTTCACGGATGCCAATAGAGAGAGGATATTTTTTACCAGAAATCAACTTGGCTTCCTGCGTCAATTCAACGATGTGTAAATTTTTAAAGGTTCGTTTCAATTCTTGTAAAATGAATTTGGAGTCATCAACGGAATTGTCATTCACCACTATCACTTCTTTGCTGCTGGGATATTGTTGTACTAATACGCCTGGAAGGTTGCGCGCTAAATTTTCATCTTCGTCTCGCGCACAAATCACAACCGATACAGGATGCTGACGTTGTGAAACTTTTTCTTTTTTTCGATAAAAAGCCAGTCGGCTAAAAAACCAGCCGTAATAAAACAATTGAATTAGTGCGGCAGTAGTAAAGAGGTAAAAAATGGCGTCTCTCCAGTCTATCATCAACATGGGGGCGAAGATAACAAGAACCTTGTATCTTGCGCAGATAATGGCGGCCTTACAATTCACATTGGAAAAAACGGATCAGGCAAC
Source organism: Chitinophagaceae bacterium UBA2467 (assembly GCA_002342205.1). Taxonomy (GTDB): domain Bacteria; phylum Bacteroidota; class Bacteroidia; order Chitinophagales; family Chitinophagaceae; genus JJ008. The sequence goes on from DDPN01000065.1 coordinate 7,513, forward strand.
TCAAGCACGAGCAGGTACGATCCGTACTGATCATGGTGAAATCTCGACACCTATTTTTATGCCAGTTGGTACGGTGGGGAGTGTCAAAGCCGTCACCCAGCAGCAGTTGGTACAGGATGTTAAGGCGCAAATTATTTTGGGCAATACCTATCATTTGTACTTGCGACCGGGTTTATCTGTTTTGGAAGCCGCAGGTGGATTACATTCATTTATGGGATGGAACCGCCCCATTCTTACCGATAGCGGAGGTTATCAGGTTTTTTCATTAGCGGGTACCCGAAAGATTAAAGAAGAGGGAGTTACCTTTCAGTCTCACATTGATGGAAGTGCTCATTTGTTTACACCTGAGTCTGTAATGGACATCCAACGTAGTATTGGCGCCGATATTATTATGGCGTTTGATGAGTGTCCACCAGGTGACTGTGACAGGGCGTATGCTACCCGCTCACTGGCATTGACTCACCGCTGGCTCGATCGCTGTTTTGAACGTTTTAATAAAACGGAACCTCGTTACGGTTATACACAAAATTTATTTCCTATTGTGCAGGGTGGTGCATTCAAGGATCTTCGAAAAGAATCCTGCGAATATGTTGCCGCAAAGGGGGCCACTGGTAATGCAATTGGAGGATTAAGTGTGGGTGAGCCTGAGCCAGTGCTCTATGAAATTTGTGGCTGGTGTTGTGAGCATCTACCTGCGGATAAGCCCCGTTATTTGATGGGGGTAGGCACACCTTGGAATATTTTAGAATGTATCAGCCTGGGAGTGGATATGTTTGACTGTGTGATGCCCACGCGTAATGGCCGCAATGCCATGCTTTTTACCAGTGAAGGAGTTGTTAATATTGACAATTTGAAATGGGAAAAAGATTACTCTCCGCTGGATAAGGGTATTGACTCTCCGGTAAGCGAATTTTATAGTCGCGCTTATCTGCGACACTTGATCAAATCAAAGGAATTCCTGGGGTATACCATTGCCAGTATACATAATCTAGCTTTTTATCGCTGGTTGGTTACAGAAGCCCGAAAGCACATTTTGGCAGGTGATTTTGAGTCTTGGAAAAAAGAAATGGTTCCTCGTTTACAACAACGATGCTGAAATCTTTCCTTTACTTTTGAGCATGCACCAACTGGATCGCTATATTCTTAAAAAGTTCCTGGTCACTTTTATTTTTTGCATGTTACTGTTTACAGTAGTGGCCGTTGCGGTAGACATTAGTGAAAAGACGGACGATTTTGTGCAATCCGGATTAACCTCCCGCCAATTATTTGATCAGTATTACATTGGATTTATTCCTCATATCTGGAGTCTATTATTCCCTTTATTTGTTTTTATTGCTGTCATTTATTTTACATCGAAGATGGCCACTCAATCCGAGGTGATTGCCATTTTATCGAGCGGAACCAGTTACAACCGGTTTTTAAGACCTTATTTGATAGGAGGTATTTTGCTGGCGCTTCTATGGTGGGTAGGCAACCGATACTGGATCCCCAAAGCCAATATTATTCGAGGACAATTTCAATCCACCTATTTGGATCGAAATGATCCCTCTCGATTTGTTTCCTACACCAATTGTGTTAATTGTTTTTATCTGCGTGTAGATACAAACACCTTTATTGGTATTCGAGATTATGATACAACCAGCAAGAGTGCGCGTGGTTTATTTTTAGAGCGTACCCGTCAACAACAGTTAGTTTATAATTTACGAGCTGAAAACATGCAGTGGGACACACTAACCCGTAAATGGAAACTTTTCCGGGTTACGGAAAGAGATTTACTGGCCGTTGGTGAAAAGGTTCGCACGCATGACACTTTATTGTTGACCATCAATCTCCGACCAGAGGAGTTAAGACGCGATGATTATTTAAAAGACAAATTGACCACTCCTGAATTAGTAGCCCATATTAAACGAGAGGAATTAAGGGGAACAGAAGGGCTGGACACGTTAAAAGTGGAACGTTATAAACGCACGGCAGGTGCATTCAGTGTTGTTTTGTTGACCTTGATCGGGGCAACTATCGCCAGTCGTAAAACGCGTGGCGGAAGTGGAATGCACCTGGCACTGGGTATTATTATTGCCTCCCTCTTTATCATGTCCGACCGCTTTTCTACCGTATTTGCCGTTAAAGGAAATTTGCCTCCTTTTTTGGCCGCCTGGCTTCCCAACCTGGTTTTTTCGGTAGTGGCGTTCCGCTTGTATCGCAGCACACCTAAATAGCAACAATTTACTGTTTATTAAGTTTTGCCAGGGAGACAGGGGGGCGTAATTTTGCGCATCCAATTTCAATTATTAAACTCCTTGTCATATGGGTATCATGAAAGATCGTTTCCAAGCCAAAGCGGATGCGTTGGCTGCGGATATTAAGAACATCTTAAAAGAGAATGGTAATAAAGTAATCGGTGAAGTCACCCTCTCACAGATTTATCAGGGAATGCGTGGCATTACTGGCTTAGTAACAGAAACATCATTGTTGGATGCGCATGAGGGTATTCGTTTTCGTGGTTATTCTATTCCGGAATTACAGGACAAGTTACCTAAGGCGCCCGGTGGTAGTGAACCATTACCTGAAGGATTATTCTATTTGATGATGATTGGTGAATTGCCCACAGAAGAAGACGTAAATCATGTAACAAACATTTTGCAACGCAGAAGTCATGTGCCTTCACATGTGTTTGAAGCCATTGATGCATTACCACTGAGCACACATCCAATGACCATGTTTGTGATTGGTGTGATGGCCCTTCAAACAGAGAGTTATTTTCAAAAGCGATATGCAGAGGGTATCAATAAAAAAGAATATTGGCTTCCGGTATTTGATGACAGTATTGTTTTGCTTTCTCGTTTACCTCGTATAGCTGCTTACATCTATCGTCGCAAGTATAAGAACAATGATCATATACAACCCAATGGCTTACTAGATTGGGCAGGCAACTTTGCACACATGCTCGGTTACTCTGATGAAAGCTTTAAAGAGTTGATGCGTTTGTATATGACCATTCATGCGGATCACGAGGGTGGAAACGTTTCTGCACACACCACCCATCTTGTTGGTTCGGCATTGAGTGACCCATACCTCGCCTATGCAGCAGGAATGAATGGACTGGCAGGCCCATTACATGGTTTGGCTAATCAGGAAGTGGTGAAGTGGATTTTTGAAATGCAAAAAGAATTAAAGACAGATGCGCCTACCAAACAACAAATTGCTGATTACGTTCAAAAAACATTGAGCGAAGGAAAAGTGGTGCCAGGATATGGACACGCAGTATTACGTAAAACAGATCCTCGTTTTACGGCGCAAATGGAATTTGGGAAAAAACACATGCCGGATGATAAGTTAGTAAACACGGTATGGAATATTTATGAAACCGTTCCTCCTATTTTACAGCAAGTAGGAAAAATAAAAAATCCATGGCCGAATGTGGATGCACATAGTGGCGCTTTATTGGTGCACTACGGTATGGTTGAATATGAATTCTACACGGTACTATTTGCAGTGAGTCGTGCACTAGGAGTACTCGCTAGTTTGTGTTGGGATCGTGCACTTGGATTTTCCATTGAAAGACCTAAGTCTGTTACAACAGATGCAGTGAAACAATGGTTACAGGGTAAGGAGCAGATCTGGGGAGAATAGCTTTAATCGGTATATTTGTCGCCCTCGGGGAATTAGCTCAGTTGGCTAGAGCGCTTGCATGGCATGCAAGAGGTCACCGGTTCGACTCCGGTATTCTCCACCAATCCGAATAGTTACATGAGCGTGTTGAAACAAATTGCAGAGTATTTATATCTCCGCCCTAAAGACCCCAATCGTCCCAAAGACAAATGGATCGGATACATGCATGGGATTAATCGAATCAGTCTTTTTGTTTTTATCCTTTGTCTGATCATTTTAGCGATCAAACTTATTTTTTAGCGATTGCTACGATTGCAGTTGCTGCTTTAATCGAAGCAGATTCTTCTTGTTTCAGATTTTTTCGAAGTGTTGAATACCCATCCAGAATTTTTTGACGCTCGCTTCCTCCTTTTATAATTTTTCCCAAGGCTTTTGTAAGATTGGCTGGGGTTAATTGGTGTTGAATTAATTCTTCTACTAACGGGGTATCTAGTATTAAGTTGACGAGTGAAATATACTTGACGTTCACTACATGTTTGCCAATAGCATAGGAGAGTGCTGCTCCTTTATAACATACCACTTGTGGCACATTGAATAAAGCAGTTTCCAATGTTGCCGTACCTGATGTGACCAATGCAGCTTCTGCCTGCTGTAATAAAGTGTATGTTTTTGCTTGTACAAATGCAACTTGTGGAAACGCTTCTTCCCATTGCTGGTAATATGTATTGTCTATGCCAGGCGCTTTTGCCACTACAAATTGATATTGCGAAAAGGTTGAACTGACCGCCAACATGATGGGCAGTTTTTTTTCAATTTCTTGTTTGCGACTTCCCGGCAACAAAGCGATGATTGGTTTAGCTGAAGGGAGCGACAAGGGCACATTCGTTGGACTCTTTTCAACGGCTTCTAGTAAAGGGTGTCCTACATATTCTACTTCCCAGCTCCATCGATGCTGAAAAAAGGTTTTTTCAAAAGGTAGTATCACCATCAAATGATCGATGCACTCTTTCATTTTTTTAACACGTCCTTCTTTCCAAGCCCATACTTGTGGTGAAATATAATAGGCAACTTTATACCCTTGCTTTTTAGCCCAAGGTGCGATTGCCAAATTGAAACCTGGATAATCGATCAAAACGAGTACGTCAGGGTTAAATGCTGAAATATCTTTTTTGCAAAAGCGAATATTGCGAAGAATGGTGGGCAAATTTTTTACCACTTCTATAAAGCCCATAAAAGCAAGATCGCGGTAATGTTTAACCAAGTTCGCACCTGCTTGTTGCATTTGATCGCCACCCCACGCATGAATGACTGCATCAGGATCTTTATCTCGAATTGCTTGTACCAGACGACCCCCATGAAGGTCTCCCGAAGCTTCCCCCGCAATTAGGTAATACTTCATGCAACTAATTAAACAGCTTAATTACAATGATGCCAATTCCATAAAACACCGTCACGATAAAAATACCTTTTGCCGTTTCATCACGCTCAGTGTTTACATAGAAAGTAAAAAGAACAGCATTGGCTAATAAACTCAATGAACCGATTGAAGTGATCAATCTGTTTTCGTGGAAAAAGGAATCCAGAAATTCTAAAAATGTAAAGGAAGGGTAGAGTATAAAGTATAAGAGTACAATACCAGCTATTGGGCCAATTAATCCTAAGAGAAGTCCAAGTTTGAGATTGTTTTTTGTCAGGTTCATTTTTCCCATTTTGCTTGTAACTGTTTCATGTAAGTATAGTGTGTCAGATCATATTGAACGGGAACCACACTCACATAATTGTGTGCCAGCGCCCATACATCTGTATCCTTACCCTTATCAAAATTCTGAAACTCGCCAGTTAGCCAATAATATTGACGACCGTGCGGATCATTACGCTGCAAATAGTTCTCCTCATATTTGGCATACGCTTGTCTGCAAACCTTGATTCCCTTCAATAATTCAAGGGGCTTTGCAGGTATGTTTACATTAAGTACACTATGTTTTCCTAATGGTGTCTTTAGCATTTTCTCCACAATCAACCGAACAAAGTGTCGCGCGCCACTAAAGTCAGCTTCAATATTATAGTCTAACAAAGAGAATCCCGCAGAGGGAATATCCTCAATAGCTGCCTCTACGGCGGCAGACATAGTGCCAGAATAAATCACGTTGATGCTATGATTAGCGCCGTGATTGATTCCGCTTAAACAGAGATCTGGCTTTCGGTGTAAAATTTTATCAACCGCCAGCTTTACGCAATCTACCGGTGTACCAGAGCAAGAGTAGGATTCCACGCCCTCAAAATGATGTGTCTTATGCAAGCGAAGCGGCTCTCCAATTGTGATTGCATGACCCATTCCGGATTGTGGTTTATCCGGCGCTACCACTACTATTTTACCAATATCTTTTACCGCTTCAACTAAGTTTTTTATACCGGGTGCGCCAATACCATCATCATTGGTAATGAGGATGGTAGGTTGTTTGTTCTTTTTCATGGACTGTAAAACTCCATTTTTTTTAACCGTGCTCCAAGTTAGTCGCTAAAAAATTTGGAAAATCTAAAAATATTAGTAATTTGCAGCTAAATAAATTAGATTATTATGGCTTTCTCCAACCAAAATCTAAAATATCTCCGCAAGCAACGGGGCTGGACGCAGGAAGAATTTGCGAACCGGTTAAACATTAAGCGCTCCCTCTTGGGAGCTTATGAAGAGGAACGGGCTGAGCCTCGATTTGAAGTATTGGAGGCGGTCTGCGACCTTTTCAAGTTGACAATGGACGACTTGTTGCGAAAAGATTTAAGTGATCAAAAAGGAAGTTATCTGAATCGTCGCCGTTCACTGAAAATGATGTCCGGTCCTTCAGAAATTCCCTTTGTGCCGGTGAAAGCTGCTGCGGGCTACCTGGCTGGCTATGCTGATCCTGAATTCATTGATGAACTTAATACGTTCACCTTGCCCATGTTAACGGGTAATAATTATAGAGCATTTGAAATTATTGGCGATTCAATGTTGCCCACACCAAGTGGCTCAGTAATTGTAGGAGAAAAAGTAAATGACCTGGAAGAAGTAAAAAATAATACGCCTTGTATTGTTGTGTCGCGCAATGAAGGGATCGTCTACAAACGGATTCAGCGAAACACTAAACAACGTGATAAGTTAACCTTGGTGAGTGATAATCCTGTATTTCACCCTTACACTGTGAATGCAGATGAAGTGATTGAAATGTGGCAGGCGCAAGTGGTTATCTCAAAAGCGAACACACAAAATCGTTGGGATATGAACCAATTGGCCAGTGTTGTTTCTGATCTTCAGCAGCAGGTCTCTAGTTTGAAGAAAAAGATGAACTAGGGTAGGAGTTTTAGTATTCCGTCTTGCCATTTGAGAAAATACAGCTTTTTGTTTTCAAAGTACTGTAGCTGTTTATCTGGGCTGAATACAGGTTGGATCTGAATTTCTCTAAAAAGATCGAATTCTTTTGCTGCTAGTTGTGAGCTGATTCCATTGCCATAACGCATGAGCAATCGTGAAAATCGCCATACGGCTTCGTATCCTCTAAATGCCACGTCGCTCGGTCTTGCATAAAGGTTATTGATAAAAAACCGCTGTATCTGTTGGCTTACCGAATCGGTGCGGTTGTTGTAATAAGGCGTACAAAAACTTATATCGACACCCCGATACTCCGGTTTACTAAAGTCCCGAATAGCATCCCACGTGGGCATACCTACAATGGTGGATTTGTACCGTTGTTTGCTGAGTGTAGCAAGATGTAATGCCAGTCTTTTTCCAAATGCTTCGTCGAGGCTTCCTGCGATACACACGGTTTGACGAAGGGTATCCAGTTTAGGAATTAGTTGGTCTACACTGAAGCTATCAGGAAGGTCTACATAGGTCCACTTTTGTGTGGATTTATTTGATTTTGCTGTTTCATCCCAATAGCTGCGAATCATATCTTCCAACTTCCCTTTTTTTCTAAATACTACAACAGGTTGCTTTGGAAACTTGGTCTGCACATAATTATTGATTGCAATACTTTGTGTGCGAAGCGTAGAATTTAGGAGAACTAAAAATGGGTTATTGGTTACACCCGCATCATTAGGTAAATTGACATTGACGACCGGAATATTTTTTTCATATCCGAATGCGGCAATTGTTTGTAGCTCGCTCGTTGAGCAATGCGTGATGATCAGATCCAGATTTTGAGAGGAGGCGTTGTTGAGTTGTGTACGAAGTGGTTGTGAAGTGGCACGTGTGTCTATTACAATTAATTCAATGGGAGCTTTTAATTTATTCAATGTATCCAGTGCAAGAAAGGCGCCTTCTACTAATTCAAGTCCAGGCGTGCTGTATTTAGGAAACGATTTGGGAGGAAATCGATACGTGGAGTTTTTATCAAACGCAGAATCCAAATAAAGGGGAGCAAAAAGACCAATACGAAATAGTTGCTTTGCACTACTGGGTTGTGCAAGTGTAAGCTGCGTTTTACTGCAGAAAACAATAAATAACAAAAAATAGAATCTGCCTTTCATGGCCAAAGTCATTATTCCCACTCGATGGTAGCCGGTGGTTTGCTGCTGATATCATATACAACGCGATTAATGCCTTTCACATTGTTGATGATTTCATTAGAAACATGTGCAAGAAATTCATAAGGTAAGTGAGCCCAGTCTGCCGTCATACCATCCACACTTGTAACGGCACGCAGTGCAACTGTGTATTCGTAGGTTCGTTCGTCTCCCATCACACCTACACTTTTCACAGGCAGCAGAATAGCGCCAGCCTGCCATACCTGATCATAGAGTCCTTTATCTCGTAATGCTTGAATAAAAACCTGGTCTGCAGCTTGCAACAGATGCACTCGGTCTGCATTCACTTCGCCTAAAATTCGAATAGCAAGTCCCGGGCCTGGAAATGGATGACGATGAATCATCGCTGCCGGAATTCCTAATTCTAGTCCAATTCTTCGTACCTCATCTTTGAATAAGAGTCGCAAAGGTTCAACTAGTTCAAGGTGTAAATGTTCCGGTAAACCTCCCACATTATGATGTGATTTGATTGTTACAGAGGGTCCGTGTACGGACACACTCTCAATCACATCTGGATAGATTGTGCCTTGCCCTAGTAATTCAATTCCGCTAAGTTGCGCGGCTTCTTCTTGAAATATGTCTATGAAAAGTGAACCTATCGCTTTTCGTTTTTGCTCTGGATCAGTTTTTCCGGCTAAATTTTTATAGAATCGTTCGCTGGCATCTACGCCTTTTACAGGAAGTCCAATTTGATGATACATGTTTAGTACCGCATGGAACTCATCTTTTCGAAGCACACCATTGTCAACAAAAATTCCTTGCAATTGATCACCTACAGCTCGGTAGATCAGTGTGGCCGCTACAGTTGAGTCAACCCCACCACTCAGTGCCATGATTACTTTGCGTTTTCCAATTTGCTTTTGCAAGGCACTCACAGTGTCGGTAATAAAGTGAGCGGGTGTCCAATCTTGTTTGCATCCGCAGATCTTAGTCAAGAAATTTTTAAGAAATATTTTTCCTTGGGTGGAATGATAAACTTCTGGGTGAAACTGTACACCATAAAGTGGAAATCCAGTGGAGCTTGATTTTCGAAATGCCGCAACTGGAATACTCTCGGTGTCTGCCAGCATTTCATATCCCTCAGGTAGCACTTTGATGGAATCACTATGACTCATCCAAACCTGCGAATGGGTATCTACTCCCTCAAAAATCAAATCCTGTTTTTGTTGTCTGAGTTGTGCTCTGCCGTATTCTCGTTTGTTGCTTTTCGCTACTACTCCCCCAAAACACTTTGCGGTCAGCTGTGCGCCATAGCAAATTCCAAGTACAGGTAATTTTTCATTGATGGAGGCAATATCTACATGAGGAGCTTTGTCATCATTAACAGATGCGGGCGAACCTGATAAAATAATTCCTTTTAAGCCGGGTTCAATCGTAAAAGAATGATGGTAAGGAATAATCTCGCAGTAAACATTGGCTTCTCGTACCGCTCGGGCAATTAACTGCGTGTACTGTGATCCAAAATCCAGGATCAAAATCTTTTCGGTCATTGTAAAGCGAAGGTAGCAAAAAAAAGTCCGGTCATTTAGACCGGACTAAAGATTCAAATTGAAACGGTTGAACCGTTTTGAATTTAGAAGTCGCCGTTGTTGAAACCGTCGCGGTTATAATCGCCACCTCCACGGTTGCCACGGTATCCACCGCCGCCGCCGCCAAAGCTGCGCTTTTTGTAACCACCACCGCCACCACCTTCTGGTTTTGGACGGCTTTCGTTTACAACAACATTACGGCCATCAACAGCTGTACCGTTCATTGCGGCAATAGCTGCTTGTGCCTGATCGTCGTTTGGCATTTCCACAAAGCCGAAACCTTTGCTACGGCCAGTGAATTTGTCGGTGATGATCTTCGCTGAAGTAACTTCACCATGGGCTGAAAAAAGATTGAGCAGATCTTGATCTTTAAGATTCCAGCTCAGATTTCCTACGTAAATGTTCATCTTGTTAGGTTTTAAAAAATAAACAGTGTCAACAGTAAACAGAACCCAAAGAACATTCTACGTAATCGAATCGTTCCGGCCTTGTGAAACTGAAAGAGCACCAATAACGGCGCAAAATAAGGCATTTTTTGCTAAGCCCGTCAATTTTGTTCAAGATACCCGCTTTTAAAACTGCAATTGCTTGACGAGCACCTTATTAGGGGCCAAAAAAAAGTCCTCAATTTGAGGACTTTTGCAGTTGGTTTTGGTAAAATCAATTAACCGGCTACTACATCAAAGCTGACTTCGGCTGTTTTACCATTTCCGAAATCAATTACAGCTTTGTAGCTGCCTAGCTCTTTTACCTCTTCAGGTATGCTGATTTTTTTACGGTCGATATCGTACCCTTTTTGCTCGCGGATGGCGCGGCTGATCTGAAGGTTTGTAACACTTCCAAAGATCTTACCACTAGTTCCGGTTTTAGCACCCAGTTTAACAGGGCCTTCATTGAGCTTGGCAATAACACTGTTGATCTCAGCAAGCATTTGCTCTTCTTTCTTGCGCACTTGCTTAAGTCTCTCTTCTAATTGTTTGTTGTTGCTTGGGCTATTTTCTACGGCCATTTTACGAGGGATCAAAAAGTTACGGGCATACCCGTTTTTCACTTTTACCACTTCGTTTATGCCTCCCAAATTGTCGACGTCTTTAATTAATATGACTTCCATTGTTTTTCTTTTGTTCACCTTCCCAGTGCTTGCGCACTGTCTTCCAAATTGCTGGAGTTAGGGTGAGGTTATTTTAAAAGATCAGTTACGTAAGGTAGCAGAGCCATTTGGCGTGCTTTTTTTACCGCGTCAGAAACCTTGCGCTGAAACTTCAGGCTGTTTCCAGTGATACGGCGAGGTAGCAAACGACCTTGCTCATTGATAAACTTTTTTAGGAATTCAACATCTTTATAATCGATGTAGCGGATACCATACTTTTTGAAACGACAGAACTTTTTTTCACGCTTGTCGGTTTTGATGGCCGTCAGGTATTTGATTTCATTCTTTGCCATGGTATCAAGCCTCCACTGCTTTTTGGTTACCAGATTTTACGCCACTTTTCTTGCGAGCATTGTACTCAACGGCGTATTTGTCGAGTTTTGTGCATAAATGACGAAGTACACTTTCATCGCGCAACAATTGAATTTTCAATTTTTCATTGAAATCAGATGCGGCAGCATACTCTAATACCCAATAAAGACCAGTTGTCTTTTTCTGAATGGGGTAAGCCAGGGACTTGAGTCCCCATGCGTTTTCGGCAACAACGGAGCCACCTGCTTCGGTGACCATCTTCGCATACTTTTTTTGCTGGGATTTGAACTCGTCGTCGCTTAGAACGGGGGTGAAGATCACCATCAGTTCATAGTTGTTCATGGACCATTTTTTGTTTTCGGGTAATACCCGAAAAAGGTTAACAATTCGATTTATCCCATTGGACAGTTCTGCCGAAGCAGAAAAGAATCTGCGAAACCAGATTTGGGGCGGCAAAGATAGGGGAAATCAGGAGACGGTGCAAGTCTTTTGAAGGAAGGGAAGCGCAAGAAACAGTATTCCTTCTAATTTATTATTAACCAATGTGTTGTAAAAAATTATGATGCTTTTATGTCCAGCACACGCAGCTGCAATGTTCGCTGGTTGTTATAGTCGTTTTCGTCAATTGTAAAAGCTAAATCAAAATTGGATTGTTGTAGTAAATGGAATTTTTTAGCTAAACCAAATCCAATTCCACTGAACGTAGTATTGCCGTCAGTAACTGAAAAGCGGATATGCTCTTCTTTGACAATTTTTGAATACCCGGTATTTTTTAGTTGACGAGTCCAAAAAACAGGACGAAGATTTTCGGGACCAAAGGGCTCCATCTGCCCAATTAATTTGTACAACGAAAGATTCAGGTCACTGAGTGAAACTTCCAGGTCTACTTCAATGAGTGGTGTGAGTTGATCCAATTGAATCGATTGAGAAACTACGGTCTCAAAGGCAGCTTTGAAATCATTGACTTTATTTTCTTCTAGTGTCATGCCAGCTGCTGCAAAATGTCCGCCATAACCTAGTAAGTGTTCCCGACAGGCATGAATTGCTTCGTATAAATTAAATCCAGCAACACTTCTGGCGCTACCCGCCAAAATATCTCCTGATTTAGTCAATACAATTGTGGGTCGATAGTAATGTTCGGTTAATCGTGAGGCAACAATACCTACAACACCTTTATGCCAATGGGGTTGATAGACTACTGTACTTTTCTTTTCATTACTAGTGGGATCATTGTTCAATAGCTCAAGTGCTTCTTTAGTTGTCGTTCTGTCTGCTTCTCGGCGATCTGTATTGTCGCTATGAAGTTGTGTAGCAAATTCGAGAGCAGTACTTCTGTCCGGTGCAATAAAAAGTTCTACTGCTTTGCCTGCCTCATCCATTCTCCCTGCAGCATTGACTCGTGGCGCAATGATAAAGACGAGCTTTTGAATATCCAGTTCCTGTTTTAATCCACTTTGTTCACAAAGTGCTGCAATGCCATGGTTTGGTTTTTGATTAGCGCGGAGTAACCCATGGTAAGCAAGTATTCTATTTTCTCCAGTCATAGGAACAATATCTGCTGCTATGGCTGTAGCTAGTAAATCCAAACTCTCAAATGCGGGGTTATCTTCTAGTTCTAACTTTTCTTGTAGTGCACACATTAATTTAAAACCAACTCCACAACCGCATAGTTCTTTATAAGGGTAAGCGCAATCAGGTTGTTTTGCGTTAAGGATAGCTGTTGCGTTAGGTAAAATATCATCGGGTAAATGGTGGTCACATATAATGAAGTCAACCCCATTGTCTTTTGCATATTGCACCAGCTCAACCGATTTGATACCACAGTCAAGTGATATGATCAGGGAAAAGTTATTTTCTATAGCGTAATCAATTCCTGCTTTGCTAACTCCATATCCCTCTTTATAGCGATGTGGAATGTAATAGGCGAGTTGCGAGTGAATCTTTTGTAAAAACAGGTACATACTCGCTACAGAAGTGGTACCATCCACATCATAGTCGCCATATATTAATACTTTCTCTTTTTGAGCAATGGCTTGTGAAATTCGATTCACCGCTTTGTCCATGTCTTTAAAAAGCCAGGGGCTATGTAAATCTTCTAAGCGTGGTCTAAAAAAGGAGCGTGCTTCTTCAAAGTCTGTGATACCTCTTTGAACCAATAATGAACAAAGTACCGGATGAACTTTTAGGGCTTCCTGTAATTTTTTTGTTTTAACCGGATCTGCCGGCTTCAATTGCCACCTCTTTTCCAAACGCTCAATATTTTCTGTCTGTTACAAATACAACCATGTCTTCAAGTCCCTTTCTGATTTCAGATTCAGGAAATTGTTTCAACTCAGCTAAAGCTTCTTCTTTAAACTGATTCATTTTCTTTATTGCATATTCAATTCCACCTGCCTTTGTTACTTGTTCAATCACCCATGCCAATTTCTTCTTGTCTTCTTTTTCATTCTTCACAATGTAAATGATCTTTCGTCGAGTGGAGCGATCCGTATTATTTAATGTATAAATAAGTGGAAGGGTTAGTTTACTTTCTTTTAGATCATTGCCGGTTGGCTTACCAATTTCTTCGCTCGCATAATCAAAAAGATCATCTTTTATCTGAAAGGCCATGCCAGTTAGTTCTCCAAACCGGCGCATGCGATTGGTAAATATTTCATTTTGACTAGTGGCCCAAGCGCCTGCCGCACATGCAGAGGCTAGTAAAGAAGCTGTTTTATTACGGATGATCTCATAATATACTTCTTCGTCAATGTTCAGGTTCCTTGCCTTTTCTAATTGCAGCAGTTCGCCTTCGCTGATTTTTTTAACTGCTTCAGAAAGGATATGCAGTAATTGGTAGTCTTTATTTTCCAGCGTTAATAAAAGCCCCTTCGCTAAAAGATAGTCTCCAATCAATACACTGGCTTTGGTTTTCCAAAGCGCATAGGTTGAAAAGAAACCTCTTCTTTCATTGGAGTCGTCAACCACGTCGTCGTGTACTAATGTTGCAGTATGAAGAATTTCTACCAACGAAGCGGCACGATACGCAGAGTCGTTAATGGTGCCACACAATTTGGCGGACAGCAGCACAAAAAGGGGGCGGAGTTGTTTTCCTTTTCTTTTTACAATATAACGCATGATCCGGTCTAGCAGGGGAGCCTGACTTTGAACGGCTTCTTTGAATTTTAGTTCAAAAACATCCAGTTCCTCCTTGACCAGGTGGGTAGGTAGAATCATACGTGGCGGTGAAATTACGTCCAAAATTCCGGGCGGAGCACCCGCATGGATAATTCGTAAATATCTGTTAAGTAATTGAGAAATAATGGGAAATGAAAGATTTACGCGGAATAAAAATTTTGAATATTCACAATTTTCAGTACCTTCGTGAATAATTTGTTCAAATCTTAAACCTTAACGCCTCTTTATGAGAAGAAGTGTATATTCATTAGTTGTACTGTTAAGTATGACCTTCGGAACAGCATTCGCGCAAAAAGTGAATAGCTCGTACGACATCAAGGATTCCTCTTTAATCCCTTCTAAAAGGTTGCCGCAGCACACTGAGTTCCTAAATGGTACTTACAACTATCCAGCTAAGCCACGTAGTCAATGGGAAGTTGGAGTTAAAGCCGGTCTGTTTCAAGTTAGTGGGGATGTGCCAGCCCAGCTTATGTCTCCTGGATTTGGTTTTCATGTAAGAAAATCACTTGGATATACACTTTCTATACGTGGAGAATACACTTACGGAATCGGTAAAGGGTTTGATTATCGTTCAGCCTTTAACTACGCAAAGAATCCTGCTTGGGGAGCAAACATTGCTAGCCCAGCTCAACGATATTCAGCTCCTAAAACAATAGTTGGTGTTAATAATGTTGTTACTGTTGTTTCTTCTACAAGTGGCCTTCCCGCTTCCACATTTGAACGAGTATATTATAACTACAAAATCAAATTACAAGAAGCCTCATTGCAGGGATTACTTACTTTGAACAATATACAGTTTCATAAGTCAAAGACTAACCTCAATATATACGCTATTGGTGGTATTGGCGCAGCGATTTATCAAACTAAGGTAAATGCGCTAAACGGAGACGTTAAATATAACTTTAGCACTCTTACTGATCCTACTTATAAGAATAGAAAAGATTTTATCAAGAACCTCAAGAATAATATTCTCGACGGTACGTTCGAAACTGCTGCTGAAGCAAACAGCTCAGCTAGCTCTAATGGGAACACTTTTCGTCCAGTAGGAACTTTTGGTGTAGGGTTTGCATTCAAACTAAATGACCGCATAAATCTCGCTTTTGAAGACCGTTGGTCAGTTACGCGTGATGATTTATTAGATGGTCAGCGTTGGCAGTCTTTCCCTTATGGAGATGCTGCACAGACTCGCGATTTCGACACGTATAATTATATGACTGTAGGTTTAAATATCAACCTAGGTAAAAATGCTGTTCAGCCTCTTTATTGGTTGAATCCATTGGATTACGCTTATGCAGAATTGCGTAACCCTCGCTTGATGAACATTCCTAAGCCTGTTTTATTGGATACAGATGGTGATGGTGTTACTGATCAATTTGATCGTGAGCAGACTCCTGCAGGTTGCCC
>DDPN01000159.1 GCA_002342205.1 Chitinophagaceae bacterium UBA2467
AGAAGCGAGTGCCTACGTCTTGGATATCAAAAATTAAAACGTCAACCTCTTCAAGATCTTTTTTTGTAGGTTTTCTTTTTGCCCCATATAAAGAAATTACAGGAATACCTGTTTTTTCGTCTATATAATCACCCACTTTCTCACCTGCATCAGCAGTTCCTCTAAATCCATGTTCTGGGCCAAAAATGACGCGTATTTTAATGCCAAGAACTTGTAAGGTGTCAACAAGGTGTTTTTCTCCCACCATTGAAGTTTGGTTGGCAAATATGCCGACACTTTTTCCTTTTAATAAGGGGAGATATTGGTCTAAGCGGTTAGCGCCAGGACTGATTGTTTGGGCCTGGGATGCTTTTTTAGCGTTTGTTTTTTGCTGACCATCTGCAGATATGAATCCTGCAATAAATAACACAAGTAAATAAGGCTTGAACATGCGTAAGATTTGAGTATTGAAAATACAAAAAAGAGGTCGTAAAAAAATAAGTAATAGGGCCACTCAATTACAGTACCTTGCGGGTAAATTTTATAAAATGGCAGTAGTAAAATCAGGTGATAGTGTAAAAGTGCATTATCATGGCAAGTTGACGAACGGAGAAACATTTGACTCTTCTACCGGAAGAGAACCTTTGCAATTTAAAGTTGGAAGTGGTGCAGTGATTAAGGGATTTGACGACGGTGTTACCGGAATGTCCGTTGGAGAGAAAAAGACAATTCATATTCCATTTATGGAAGCCTATGGACCACATAGTCCAGAAATGGTTATTGATATGCCAAAAGAGAGATTTCCTGCAGACATGGAAATCTCTATTGGAATGCCGCTTCACATGAGTGATGGGCAGGGTAGAACATATCAAGTAACTATTACAGAAATTAAGGAAACCTCTGTTTTGCTTGATGCGAATCATCCCTTAGCAGGAAAAGATTTAGTATTTGATTTAGAGTTGGTTGAAATAGAGGGAGGTAGTTCGCTGATCATTACACCTTAACTAAGAGGAAATGGATTTACTCTTGCAGCAGTACTCTTACACTGTGCGTGATCGATTTATGCGATATGTGCAGATTGATACGCAAAGTGATCCTCACAGCCACAGTTTCCCAAGCACAGAAAAGCAAAAGGATCTCTCTTTGTTATTGGTGAACGAATTGAAGCAAATGGGTATCTCTGATGCCCATTTGGATGAGTGGGGATACGTAATGGCCACCATTCCCGCAACAATACCGGAAAACGTTCCTGTCATTTGTTTTTGTGCGCATGTTGATACTGCTCCAGATTGTACCGGCACAGGTGTAAAGCCGATTTTACATCCTAATTACCAAGGACAGGATATTATACTTCCTGATGATACAACGCAGATTGTTAGCCCTGCAAAATATCCCTATCTCCAGCAAAAAATTGGGGATGATCTTATTACTGCCTCTGGTACCACATTGTTGGGAGCTGATGATAAAGCAGGTGTTGCTATTATCATGGACTTTGCCCATTTTTTAATGACAAATCAAGGGTGTAAGCATGGACCTATTCGTCTGTTATTTACGCCGGATGAAGAAGTAGGTCGTGGTACTGAAAAATTAGATATAAAAAAGCTTGGTGCTTCATTTGGCTACACATTAGATGGAGGAGAATTGGGGAGCTTGGAGTATGAGACGTTTAGTGCAAATGCGGTATCGATTCGTTTTAAGGGTGTAATTGCTCACCCAGGATATGCAAAGGGGATTTTAGTAAATGCAATTAAAATTGCCTCTCACTTTGTAGAGCAACTCCCTAAACAATCATTGTCACCAGAAACAACAGCAGGTAGAGAGGGTTTTGTACATCCAGTGCATATTAGTGGGAATGCTGATCAGTCTGTAGTAGAATTTATTATTCGCGATTTTGACACCGACGAATTGAAAGTGAAACAGGATTTTTTATACGAATTGGCTAAGAGCGTTTGTGCTCAATTTCCAGGATCAAGTTTTGACTTTGTGGTTACTGAGCAGTATCGCAATATGAAAGAGATAGTAGATGCGCATCCGCACGTAGTAGAGTTAGCGAAACGGGCCATTGAAAAAACTGGCTTGAAGGTGAAGACCGAAAGTGTAAGGGGTGGGACTGATGGTTCCCGTTTGTCATTTTTGGGACTCCCTTGTCCAAATCTATTCGCGGGCGAAAATGCCATTCATTCCAAACATGAATTTGTTTCTGTACAGGATATGCAGAAATCTGTTCAGACCTTAGTAAATTTGGTAACAATAGCAGCACAACGTAGTGCTGACTCATAAATTAAATCATCATGCAATTTTTTAGTTGGTTATTGGAGCACTGGTATTTACTGGTGTTGCTTGCGTTCTTTTTCTCCGGATTGTTTACAATAAACCAGGGTTACATTGGGGTTATTACAATGTTTGGAAAGTACCGTCGCATTGTGCGTCCGGGTTTGAACTTTAAAATCCCTTTTTTGGAAGTGGTATTTAAAAAAGTATCTAGTCAGAACCGTTCTGTAGAGTTGGAGTTTCAGGCCGTCACAAATGATCAGGCAAATGTCTACTTCAAAAGCATGTTACTCTATGCAGTTCAAAATGAGCAAGAGGAAACCATAAAAAAAGTGGCCTTTAAGTTTATTGCAGATAAGGATTTGATGCAGGCATTAATCAGAACTATTGAAGGTAATATCCGCTCGTTTGTAGCAACTAAGAAGCAGGCAGAAGTATTAGGGTTACGCAGAGAGATTGTACAATATGTGAAAGTTGAAGTGGATCACTCTCTGGAAGAGTGGGGTTATCATTTAATGGACTTACAGATCAATGATATCACATTTGATAAATTGATTTTAGATTCCATGAGTAAAGTGGTGGCTTCAAATAACCTTAAAGCAGCGGCGGAAAACGAAGGCCAAGCTTTATTGATTACCAAAACCAAAGCCGCGGAGGCAGATGGTAATGCGATCAAGATTTCTGCCGAAGCGGAAAAAGAGGCAGCACGTTTAAGAGGTCAGGGTGTTGCGCTTTTTAGGAAAGAAGTTGCTATGGGTATGACAGAGGCCGCTGAACAATTAAAATTAGCTAACCTTGATACGAATGTAATTTTATTCAGCATGTGGACAGAAGCCATCAAAAATTTTGCTGAGTACGGCAAGGGTAATGTCATCTTTTTGGATGGAAGTGCAGAGGGAATGGAACGAACCATGAAGCAGATTCAGGCGCTTATGGTTAAACAGGCAGGCACAATAGAAAAAGATTAAAAACGTTATTACTATACTTTTAGGACCAATTTTGCACTATGATCCATTTTCTTCAAATCACAGAATCTTCACCCGCTAAAGCCACTGCTGTAGCAGGTGACATTAATAAAGATGGTTTTTTAAGCCTATGGGAATTACTCTCGACAGGAGGCTGGATAATGATTCCACTTGGGATCATGTTTTTGCTGGCTGTTTATGTTTTTATAGAGAGATACATGGCGATTAAGGCTGCAGGTCGAGTGGATGATAATTTTATGAACATTATCAAGGACCATCTTCTTACTGGTAATATTGCTGCAGCAAAAAGTTTTACTAAGAACACAAACAACCCAGTTGCCCGTATCATTGATAAAGGGATACAGCGAATTGGAAAGCCGCTAGATAGAATTGAAGCGAGTATGGATAACGTAGGAGTGCTGGAAATGTATAAGCTAGAAAAAAATCTTGCTGTGTTGTCTGTTATTTCAAAAGCAGCTCCCATTTTTGGTTTTGTTGGTACCCTGGTTGGACTTATGCAATTGTTTTCTGCAATCAACACAACTAATGAATTTGAGGTAGCAACCATTGCCGGAGGTATTTATACAAAGCTGGTCACTTCGATTTCTGGTCTTGCTATTGGATTGTTAGCCTATTTAGGGTATAGTTATCTAAATACACAAATTGATAAAGCTAGCCACCAGATGGAAGCGGCCTCTGCCGACTTTTTAGATATTTTACAAGAGCCAACCCAGCAACAAGTCTCCTAATGCGATTCAGAAAAAAGCGCACCCAAGAATCTGAAGTCTTTACCGACTCGTTGAATGATATCCTATTCATTCTGCTGATGTTTTTTTTGATCGTAGCTACCTTGGCTAATCCAAATGTCATCAAAGTGGGTTTGCCAAAAGGAACAAGGGATACAAAGGCAAAGCAGCAGATTATGGTTTCTATTGACAAGAATCAACAATTTTATATAGGGACTACTCCTATTTCCTCTTCTGGGTTTGATTCATCCTTAGCGGCAGAAATTGCAAGGTTTCGTACACAAACGGATACACCTACAGTGGTTATTAATGCTGACACAACTGCTTTTTATGGCGAGGTCTATCGTATTATGTTGCTAGCGAAAAAAGAGAAGGCAAAAGTGGTGGCAAGAATTGATTAGTTGTGCCAAGCTCGGATCATCCTTTTTTTCCCTTGCATATCTTGTTTTACTTCTCCCTGTAGGCCATTTTCTTCCAGTAGTGTTATTAACTCATCTGCATACAGGGGATTGATTTCAAAAAACAGTTGTCCCGTCTTGCTTCGCTTTTGTAAAAACAGGGCAGTGATTTTCCTATAGTAATCCAGGGGATCATGGGTGGGGGCAAAAAGTGCCAGGGAGGGTTCGTGGTAACGAACTTGGTTAGCTAGTTCATTGATTTCTTTTTCAGTGATATAGGGCGGATTGCTGATTATAAAATCAAATTCAGGTAAGCTTTTCCATTTTGATTCGTCAAACAAATCCATGTGCAAAAACTCGATGGCTGTTCCTAATTGTTGTGCGTTATTACGGGCCTGTTTAATTGCTTCTTGGCTTTTTTCCATAGCCCACACCGAAGCGGCTTTCATTCTTCTTTTTAAAGCGATTGCAATACATCCACTTCCTGTTCCAACATCTAATAAACGTAATTCTTGCACTGGGAAACGGCAATGGCTGATGACCCATTCAACTAGTTCCTCAGTCTCTGGTCTCGGTATTAGCACGCCCGGTCCTACTTCAAACCGTAAGTTGCAAAACCAGGCTTCGCCCAAAATATATTGGAGTGGTTCTTCTTTTTTTAATCTATTGATTTGTTGTGTCAGCGTTCCTATACTTTTTTCAGCAAGGTTCAATCGTTGAATTTTAAACCAATCTTTAGGTTCAGATTTTAATTGAAAAAGCAATAACTCTTTGGCAATCGCTGCGCATTCTTCCTGATCATATTGATCAGCTATTTCTTGTAAGATCCATTTTGCAGCCTCTTGAACAGTCATGCTGCAAACTTACAATGCTCAACAGCAAAACAGCCGTTTCTATTTGCTAGATTTGTTCCGAATGCAAGGGTATAGTTATAAAACTATTGTAAAAACGGGCAAAGGTGAATTTTCCGATCGGGGTAGTCGGTTTATAGGATATGCCTTTGAAGTGACTGGTCGATCTGTATTTAAGGAACGCTACCAGTCCATTGTTGATTTACATCCTAAGGCGTCTCATTTTTGTTTTGCCTTTCGGATAGGGTATGAGGCACAGGATTGGAGATGTTCTGATAACGGCGAGCCCTCTGGCACTGCAGGAAGACCGATTTTAGGCCAATTAGAAAGTTTCGAGTTGGTTAATGCAGCAGTAGTTGTTGTGCGTTATTTTGGGGGAACCTTATTGGGTGTACCCGGTTTGATCAATGCGTATCGATCAGCAGCTCAATTGGCATTGCAGCATGCGGGTATAGTAGAAAAACCAAAGCTCAAATTGCTGCAACTTGAATTTGATTACACCTTGGAGCACGAAATATATCGCCTGGTGAAACAATTTTCGTTGTCCATTGAAAAATCTGAAAAGGGACTTTTCTCACAACTAACAGTCGGGGTTCCACTTCTACAATTAGTGGAGGCGAATGCTGCTTTTTCTGCAGTGAATGGGCTCACTTATCAAGAAGTTGTAGCTAATAAGGATAGCGAATCAACTTAGTTTTTGAACAATGGGTTTACTAATAGTTCTTTTGAACCCGCTTGATAAATGTAAAATCCTTCACCTGTCTTTACGCCCAGTTTTCCATCAGTGACCATTTTTTGAAGAAGACCAGCTGCTTTATACTTTGGATTATTAAATCCTTCTTCTAATACATGCATAATCGAAAGGCAAACATCAAGTCCTATTAAGTCTGCTAATTGCAGAGGGCCCATTGGGTGAGCCATTCCTAATTTCATAATTGTATCAATCTCTGGTACGCCCGCTACACCTTCCTCCAAACTGCAAATTGCTTCATTGATCATTGGCATCAAAATTCTGTTAGAGATAAAACCAGGAAAATCATTTACAACACAAGGCACTTTTCCTAGCTCTTTACTCATTGACACAATTGTATCTGCAACTGAGTTACTAGTTTCGGGTCCTCTGATTATTTCTACAAGCTTCATGATGGGAACAGGATTCATGAAGTGCATTCCAATTACTTTGTCAGGCCGACTGGTTGCTTTAGCAATAATTTGAATTGGGATGGACGACGTGTTTGTTGCTAAAATGCATTCTGCTGCAGCAAATTGGTCCATTTGCTTGAAAATGGCCAGCTTGATAGACTGGTTTTCTGTTGCCGCCTCAATGACAATCGATGAATCCTTTACGCCTTCTTGTATAGAAGTTGAAGTAGTTAAGTTGCTTAACGTTTTTTCTTTCGCATCTGCGGGTAATGTCCCTTTGGTGATGAGTCGATCTAGGTTTTTACCAATTGTTTGAAGTGCTTTTTCTAGTTGTTGCGCTTGTACATCAATCAATGTGACGTGCCAACCTGTTTGTGCAAATACCTGCGCAATTCCGTTGCCCATGGTGCCCGCACCTACTACCGACATCTTTTTCATTCTTGTTAATTTTTTCTTTTAAAGTCGCCTCTTTTCCAAGCTTGTATAAAATCTGCCCATGCAACAGGGTTTAAAATATTGATGGGTGGAGCTTGTCCTTGGTAAACTGCTCTGTTAGCAATTTTATTCATTTGCATTCGTGTGGCTTCACCTCCATCACCAGGAATACTTTGTAACAACATCCTGCGTGAAGCCGCATTCGTATTTTTTCGAGCAATTTCGTATTGGTCGTCTGGGATAGAAACATTCGCAAAGTCTCTTGCAAATTGCTCAGGAGTGGGACGGGGCTTGAGTACGGTAGCTGGTAAATAGACAGTGTCTGCAACCATCAATTGTACAATGCCATATTGGTTTCCCACCAAGTCGCGAGGAATTTTAACTTTCTTAGCCAGGTAACTGACATGCGTGAATTCTACTTCGTCTCCTTTTAAAACAACAATTGAGAAAACTCCTTGATTGTTCGAAAGCGTTCCTCGATTTTGCCCTTTTACCATAATGCTTACAGCCGGTATGCCTACCAGGCTATCTGCTGTCATCACTACTCCATACAATTGCACCACTGAATCCCTTGTTGATTCAAACTGTGCATGGGCAAGCAGGGGGCTAAGCAGAAGTGTTAAACAGCTATATCGTAATAATTTCAGCAAGGGCCCAAAATTAGTCAGTTCCTCGTTTCTACTCAACAAAATGCTCCTCCGAATGGCTACCTTTGTGAAGAATTTATCAAGTTGTTATGACAGTAGAGAAGATTCTGGATGCGCTTCGAAACGTACAGGAACCTGATTTGGGCAAAGATCTCGTTACGCTCAATATGGTGCAGGATATTGCGATAGATGGAAATAATGTGTCCTTCACATTGGTATTGACAACGCCGGCCTGCCCAATGAAGGACATGATGCGTACGGCCTGCGAAAATGCGATTAAGCTTTTGGTGAACAAGGCAGCTTTAGTGACGGTAAATTTTACCGCACAAACTACCTCAAAGCGTGTTGATGCGGGGGCTGTACTTCCTCAAGTGAAAAACATTATTGCTGTTTTTAGTGGGAAGGGTGGTGTTGGTAAATCCACCATCGCTGCAAACCTAGCGTTGGCACTTTCACAAGGTGGAGCCAAAGTGGGGTTAATGGATGCTGACATATATGGCCCCAGCGTTCCCATCATGTTTGGCGTTCGTGGTGAAAGGCCAATGATGAAGGAAGTGAATGGAAAAGGAGTGATTGTTCCCCTAGAACGTTTTGGCATTAAGCTAATGAGTATTGGTCTGTTGGTGGATGAAAAAAATGCAGTAGTGTGGAGAGGTCCCATGGTGAGCANNGTGTGGAGAGGCCCCATGGCGAGCAGTGCTGTAAAGCAATTTGTAACGGATGTTCATTGGGAAAATTTGGACTATCTAGTTATTGATATGCCTCCCGGAACGGGCGATATTCATCTTACTTTACTGCAAACCGTCCCAGTAACCGGTGCTGTTATCGTTACTACTCCACAAGATGTAGCATTGGCTGATGCAAAAAAGGGAATCGCTATGTTTGGTCAGGCACAACTAAATGTACCCTTGATTGGGCTGGTGGAGAATATGAGTTATTTCACGCCAGCTGAATTGCCAGACAATCGATATTACATTTTCGGAAAACAAGGGGGACGCCGTCTCGCAGATGAATATGATATTCCCTTTTTGGGAGAAATACCTTTAGTGCAATCCATTCGTGAAGGTGGAGACCAGGGTATACCTGCGATGATGAATGATGAACCTGTCACTAAAAAAGCATTTGAACTGTTTGCAGCTGGAGTGGTGCGTAGTATTGCGATGCGTAATGCAGATATTACCTCCGAAAAGATTGCAGCAACCATGTAAGGGTTTTTAAAAAGTTAAACCATGACCCGCGAAAATCTTATACAATTTATCAGACAGCGTAACTCGTATTTATGCGTGGGTTTAGATACGGATATTGAACTTCTTCCTCCTCATTTACTAAAGGGGAGTGATCCTGTTTTTGAATTCAACAAAGCAATCATTGATGCAACCAGAGCTTATTGCGTTGCCTATAAAATCAATACGGCTTTTTATGAAGCCATGGGTGCCGCTGGTTGGTCCATAATGGAAAAAACGGTCGCCTACATTGGAAAAGAGCATTTTTTAATTGCTGATGCAAAAAGAGGAGATATTGGAAATACATCTCGTCAATATGCGCGTGCATTTTTTGATACACTCCCTTTTGATGCCATCACAGTTGCGCCTTATATGGGTAAGGACAGTGTTACTCCCTTTTTAGAATTTCCTGACAAGTGGACGATTGTGTTGGGATTAACCTCTAACCCGGGTGCGGCTGATTTTGAAATGTTATCAACCTCCAATGGCCTTTTGTATGAGCAGGTGTTGAAAAAAGTTTCAAGCTGGGGGAGTCCCGATAATTTGATGTTTGTTGTAGGCGCTACGCAGGCCGACTCTTTTACACATATCCGCTCAATTTGCCCTTCACACTTTTTATTAGTACCCGGGGTGGGCGCACAAGGGGGGAGCTTGAAGGAAATTTCTTTAAAGGCAATGAACGATGATATTGGGATTTTAGTAAATGTTAGTAGAGCCATAATATATGCTTCTTCGAAAGAAGATTTTGCGCAGGCTGCTGCCGATGCAGCAAAAGCTTACCAACAAGAAATGTCTCTCTATCTCTGAGAACAGGTAATTTTTGNNCCAGATTATTTTGCACTCGATGAGTTGCTCACTGAAGAACATAAATTAATTCGTGATGCGGTTCGAGAGTATGTAAAAAAAGAGATTTCTCCCATCATTGAGGACTACGCACAGCGAGCTGAATTTCCACAACATATTGTACGTCAACTTGGAGAGCTAGGCTGTTTTGGTCCAACCGTTCCACAAGAATATGGAGGAGGCGGTTTAGATTATATCTCCTATGGTTTAATGATGCAAGAATTAGAAAGAGGGGATAGTGGCGTACGATCAACCGCATCAGTACAAGGTTCATTAGTAATGTTCCCCATCCAAGCCTATGGAAGTGAGGAACAAAAGAGATATTATTTGCCCAAATTAGCCAGCGGTGAGTGGCTGGGTTGTTTTGGGTTAACGGAGCCAAATCACGGTAGTGATCCTTCCAGTATGCTTACTAATTTTTCAGATGCAGGAGATCATGTGATTTTGAATGGTGCTAAGATGTGGATTAGCAATGCTCCGTTTGCACAAGTTGCAGTTGTGTGGGCTAAAGATCCAAAAGGGGAAGTGCATGGTCTTATAGTGGAAAGGGGAATGGAAGGGTTTACAACACCTACAACCCATGGTAAATGGAGTTTGCGCGCCTCTGCAACCGGGGAGTTGGTATTTGACAATGTGAAAGTTCCCAAGAAAAATATTCTTCCAGGAGTGAAAGGTTTGAAGGGCCCTCTCAGTTGTTTGACCAAGGCACGCTTTGGCATCGCATGGGGTGCAATTGGTGCGGCGATGGATTGTTATGACACAGCACTGCGTTATGCAAAAGAACGCGAGCAATTTGGTAAGCCAATCGCATCATTTCAATTGCAGCAAAAGAAATTAGCAGAGATGCTAACTGAGATTACTAAGGCGCAACTACTGAATTGGCGATTAGGAGTATTGATGAACCAAGGCAAAGTGACACCACAGCAAGTTAGTATGGCTAAGCGTAATGCGTGTGAAGTGGCAACACAGATTTGTAGAGATGCGAGACAGGTACTCGGAGGAATGGGTATTACGGGAGAGTATCCAGTGATGCGTCACATGATGAATCTGGAAAGTGTAATTACTTACGAAGGAACACATGATATTCATTTGCTAATTACAGGAATGGATATTACTGGCCTAAATGCTTTTAAATAGATCAACTTGCGACTTTTTCTAATTGGGTTTATGGGAGCAGGAAAATCCCAAGTCGGGAAAGAGCTTGCCGATTCGCTTTGTTACCCCTTTATAGATTTGGATAAAAGTATTGAAGCTGTTGTAGGCAGTTCAATTACATCCTATTTTTCCAAGCATGGAGAAAGTGCTTTTAGGATCATGGAGAAAAAGGTACTCGTTGAGATTGCCAACAAACAAGACAAGTTTGTTATGGCCTGTGGTGGAGGTACGCCCTGCTTTGATGATACTATTCAATTTATGAAGGAAAAGGGGAAAGTAATCTGGTTGAATCCTGACCCTTCCATTTTATGGAAGCGGTTGGTAATGGGAAGGCAAGAGCGGCCATTGATAGCAGACTTGAATGAGGAGCAGCTTGCTGATTACATTGCAGAAAAATTAAAGGAAAGACATCCCTATTACGCAAAAGCAGATGTTGTAACTAGTGAAGAGCAAGCTACTCTACCTTTTATCTTAAATTGGCTAAGCCATGCAAAAAACTAATCTATTTCTTGGTTCAATTTTGGCCGGTATGGCAGTTGCTGCTGGAGCGTTTGGGGCACATGGTCTTCAACGTGTCACCACAAATACCCAGTTGATTCAAACCTATCAAACGGCTGTACAATATCATTTTTGGCATGCTATCGCTTTGCTTTTATGCGGTGCACTTACTATATATGGAGAGCGTAAAATGAATTATTGGGCACGTCAATCTTTTCTAGCTGGGTTGATTTGTTTTTCAGGCTCCTTGTATTATTTGACTTACCTGCGATTAAATGAGTTGCCTGTTGCAAAATGGGTTGTTTTGGTAACACCAGTGGGCGGGTTATTTTTTATAAGCGGTTGGGTTTTGCTTGCCTTTTCTTTTGCTAAGTTTAAACCTTCAAACTAATTATCTTTGTTTGGATGGCTAACCGATTAAAATCAGGTGCTTCCAAAAAGGAAAAAGAAAAAGATCCCGAACTGCGTGATTTTAAAAAAGAAACCGAAGCGCAGGTAGATGTCGTAGGCTTATTAAAAGATGAGCGTACTTGGAAAATCGTGGGGATCAGTTTTATCATTTTATCCCTTTTCCTTTTTATTTCTTTTGCTTCTTATTTATTTACCTGGAGAGATGATCAAGCACTAGCGCAGCAAGGATTTTCTGCCTTATTGGATAATGAAAACCCTGCTCTTAATTGGCTGGGAAGATTAGGAGCAATCGTCTCACATTTTTTCTTTTATAAAGCCTTTGGTGTAGCCTCCTTTTTAGTGTGCACTTTCTTTTTTGTTGTTGGAGTTAATTTACTTTTTAGACAACGTGTATTTTCCATTTGGCGTAATCTGAAATATGTAACCATTGGTGTAACTGTTTTGTCTGTATCACTTTCTTACATTTTTCGCTCCAGCGAATTTTCATTTGGAGGTGGGGTTGGCAATCTGATCAAAACAGAAATGGAGGGCATATTTGGGGTAGTAGGCACGGGTGCAGTTTTGTTCTTAGTAGCAGCTGCCTATTTAATTTGGCAGTTCAATCCGAGTTTTAAGCTGCCTGTAAAAAAAGATATTCAACCTACAGAAGACAGTGCTGAATTGGATACCACCGACGAAGTTGAAAAAAGTGATGAGGATGAGACTAATTCCTCTACTTCTTTCGCGCCGTTAGTGGCAGGTCAAACATTAAATGAGCTTTATGCTTCTGGGGTCCGGACTAATAGTCTAAAAGAGGAGACGCCAATGACTGTTCCTGTTCAGGAAGAAGCACAGCCGGAACTATTACTTACAGAAAAGGAGGATTTGGTCACAGAACCTATAGCAGACGAGGCTCCTGTTGTGCCCTTTGAGCTTACGCCTGTAGCAGAGGAAGTAGAGCCTGTTTCGCTTGAGCCGGTAATGGAGTCACCCCTGGTGGAAACTACAATTGAGAATTCGGATGAAGAAGAAGCGGAAGGTGATTTAGAATTAGAGATTAAAACAGTAACTGATGAAATTGAAGAGCCAGTTGCTGAAGTGTTAGAAAATCTCCCTCCTTACGAGCCTACACTTGATCTGAGTAATTATAAATACCCTTCCTTGCAATTACTAGAGCAGCATGGCTCTGAAAAAATTATTCATGACAGTAGCGAGCTGGAGAGTAATAAAACGCAGATCATTAACACACTTCGTAATTACTCAATCGAAATTCAAAAAATTAGCGCAACGGTTGGTCCAACAGTAACACTGTATGAAATTGTACCTGCCCCCGGTGTTCGTATTTCTCGCATTAAAAATCTTGAAGATGATATTGCGCTGAGTTTGGCAGCGCTTGGCATTCGTATCATTGCTCCTATTCCCGGCAAGGGTACCATAGGCATTGAAGTGCCTAATCTGAAGAAAACGATCGTAAGCATGAAGAGCTTGCTTTCTTCGGAAAAGTTTCAGCATAATAACTATAGTTTGCCAATAGCCATTGGTAAGCGTATTGATAACGAGAATTATATTGTTGATTTGGCATCCATGCCACATCTTTTGATGGCGGGTGCAACGGGTCAGGGTAAATCTGTGGGTCTGAATGCAATTCTTGTCTCCTTATTGTATAAAAAACATCCTTCTCAACTCAAGTTTGTTTTGATTGATCCTAAAAAAGTTGAGTTAAGTATCTATCGCCACATCGAAAAGCACTTTTTAGCAAAATTGCCAGGAGAAGAGGATGCCATTATCACCGATACAAAAAAGGTGATTTATACACTCAATGCGTTGTGTATTGAGATGGATAATCGTTACGACTTACTAAAAGAAGCAGGGGCTCGGAATATTAAGGAGTATAACGAGAAGTTTGTCAAGCGAAAGCTGAATCCGCAAAAAGGACACACCTATCTTCCGTTTATTGTATTGGTGGTGGATGAATTTGCCGATTTGATTATGACTGCAGGTAAGGAGGTGGAAATGCCAATTGCTCGATTAGCTCAACTTGCACGTGCCATCGGTATACATCTTATCATTGCCACCCAGCGTCCTTCTGTTAATATCATTACAGGTACTATCAAGGCTAACTTCCCTGCACGTATTGCTTTCAAAGTGTCTTCTAAAATTGATTCTCGAACTATTTTGGATACCGGCGGTGCTGAACAATTGATTGGTAAGGGAGATATGTTAATTTCTCATAATGGAGAATTGACTCGACTACAGTGTGCATTTGTTGATACACCAGAGGTGGAGCAGGTAGTAGATTTTATTAGCGAACAACAGGGCTATCCGCAGGCCTTTTTGTTGCCTGAGTATATTGATGAAAAAGAAGCGGAGGCTAGGGGAGAAGTGGATCTTTCTGAACGCGATTCTTTATTTGACGATGCTGCACGGATGATTGTTCTACAGCAAATTGGTTCAACTTCATTATTGCAGCGTAGAATGAAACTAGGCTACAATCGCGCAGGCCGTTTGATGGATCAGCTCGAAATTGCTGGAATTGTAGGGCCTAGCCAGGGAAGTAAGCCACGTGATGTATTAATTAAAACGGAGGCTGATCTTCAACGACTTTTGGAGAACATGGGCTGATTTCAATTATCTTTGCATCGCTGCTGCACTCGCAGGGCCAACCCGCATGAAAAAACTTACTTTTTTAGCATTTGGACTTGTCCTTTTGGCTGGGTCTGTAATTGCGCAAACTAAGCCTACTAAAAACGATCCTGAAGCAAAAAAAATACTTGATGCAGTCAGCACTCGTTTCAAATCCTTTACAAGCGTTCAAGCTACATTTACTTATAAAGTTGAAAACGCTGCTGGAAA
The DNA here is from genome assembly GCA_002342205.1 of Chitinophagaceae bacterium UBA2467. Classification (GTDB taxonomy): domain Bacteria; phylum Bacteroidota; class Bacteroidia; order Chitinophagales; family Chitinophagaceae; genus JJ008. The sequence continues at coordinate 14,398 of DDPN01000159.1, forward strand.
AGTTCTTTCCACCAAAACCGGCACGATCCTGATGAAGGGAACTCGTTATAAGCTGAGTTTTGGAGGACAAGAGATATTTTGTAACGGTACAACTGTGTGGAACTTGGACAAAGCTGCTAATGAGGTAACGATTAATACACTTGATGCCTCAAGCGGTATGATCACTCCCCAAAAGCTTTTTTCAAATTTTTATGATAAGGACTTCTTGTATGTTTTAAATGGCGAAAAGAAAGTTGGGGCCAAGTTGGTACAAGAAATTCAATTGACTCCTCTTGACAAGAGTAAGAATTTTCATACTGTTTTTGTACTCGTAGACAAGAATGCAAAAACGATGTACAGCACTAAGGTTTTAGAAAATGCCGGCAACCGGTATTCTTATACTGTAGGTACGCTTAAAACAAATATTCCTGCCGCTGATGCCTTGTTTGTATTTGATAAGGCAAAATTCCCGGGAGTTACAGTCGAAGACCTCCGTTAAATTGTTATTGCTTTTCTTATTTTAATCAATTGGACTAAGAGCGGTTCTAATTGATCCAGTGGAAGCATATTAGCTCCATCACTTTTTGCATTGGCCGGATCCGGATGTGTCTCAATGAAAAGTCCGTCTGCACCCGTTGCAATTGCTGCTTTTGCCAGCGTACCTATTAATTGAGGATTGCCTCCTGTTACTCCGCTTGTTTGATTAGGCTGTTGCAGTGAGTGCGTTACATCCATTACAACGGGCGTTCCAATTTCTTTCATCCAGGGTATATTTCTAAAGTCTACAACCAGGTCCTGGTAGCCAAAAGTTGTTCCTCTTTCCGTTAACAAAACTTTTTCGTTACCTGCTAATTTTATTTTTTCAGCTGCAAACGCCATAGAGGGACCGCTTAAAAATTGTCCCTTTTTAACATTGATGATTTTACCTGTTTTCGCAGCAGCAATTAAAAGATCTGTTTGACGACAAAGAAAGGCAGGTATTTGCAAAATATCCAGGTAGGGAGCTGCTTTGTCTGCTTCCTCAGCAGTATGTATATCGCTTACTACAGGAATGTTTAGCGATGATTTTATTTTTTTTAATATCTCTAAAGCGTCCTGGTCCCCAATCCCTGTGAAAGAGGTGGCGCTGGTTCTGTTTGCCTTTTTGTAAGAGGCTTTAAATACATAGGGAATGCCCAATTTTTGACATACCCCGGCAATATGTTTTGCAATTTCCGTTGCACCGGATTCAGACTCAACCACGCAGGGGCCAGCCAGTAAAAAAAAGGAATTCGGGTCGTAAGATTGCGGTTGAAAAAGGGATTGAAGAAACGGTTTCATGATGCAAAAGTAATGCTAAGTTTGTCTATAAAACCTTGCTATGCGAAATGAGAAAATATTAGTGATTGGCGCCTCTGGTCAAATAGGGGTTGAGTTAACACTAGCGCTACGAAAAATATATGGGGAAGGGCAGGTTATTGCCACTGATTTAAGGGAACAGAATCCTTTGCTTGCAGGAACAGGGCCCTACGTGTCGCTGGATGTCATGAATAAAGAGATGTTACATGTGCAGGTGATTCGGCAGAATATTACGCAGATCTATTTGTTGGCTGCCATACTTTCTGCAACGGGCGAAAAAAATCCTTCTCTTGCCTGGAATTTGAATATGCAAGGATTGTTGAATGTATTGGATATTGCCCGTGAAGAAAAGCTGCATAAGGTTTTTTGGCCTTCCTCTATTGCAGTATTTGGCCCAAGCTCTCCACGGCAAAATTGTCCTCAACAAACAATTATTGAGCCCACAACCGTATATGGAATCAGTAAGTACGCGGGTGAATTTTGGTGTCATTATTATTGGCAGCGGTATGGTGTAGATGTTCGTAGTGTGCGCTATCCTGGGTTGATTTCCTATAAATCAGAGCCAGGAGGAGGCACAACTGACTATGCAGTCGATATCTATCACCAAGCACTTCAGAAGAACCAGTATACTTGTTTTCTGAAAGAGGATACATATTTACCCATGATGTATATGCCCGATGCAATTCGAGCAACTATTGAATTAATGGAGTCTCCTCAAAAATCTGTAGGCATCAGGACTTCCTATAATCTTTCGGCTATGAGTTTTTCACCGCAAGAAGTTGCTGCTTCAATTCGCACACACCTTCCTGATTTTTCAATTTCTTTTTCTCCTGATTATCGTCAACAAATTGCGGATAGCTGGCCACAAAGTATTGATGATTCAGTAGCGCGTAGTGATTGGGGCTGGAAGGAGGAGTATGATTTAACGGCAATGACTGCTGATATGTTAAATAATCTTCGAAAATAAACCAGGATTGGTCCGGTCGATTAATCTTCAATTATGGTTCGTTGTTTTCTTATTGGTATTGTTCTCCTTTTGACCCAACCTTCCTTTGGGCAGGTTTTTGGTGGGCACCGGAGTAAACAAAAATGGATGCAACTCAGAACAGATACTGTTCAATTGATTTATGCACCTGGCTTAGATAGCCAGGCACAACGTGCAGCACAATTAATTCACGCCCTTGTTAAGCAACGACCTATTGTGCTTGATCATAAAATAAAATCCATCCCTATTTTATTGCAACATCGCTCCGTACTTTCAAATGGCTATGTTCAATTAGGTCCTTATCGGAGTGAGTGGATGTTACAGCCTGACCTCGATAATTTCTCAAACGGGTCTGTAGGCTGGTCCGATCAATTGGCATTACATGAATATCGGCATGTTGAGCAGCTACAAAGTATGAAAAAAGGACTGAGCAAGTTGGCGCTCCAGTTATTTGGTGAGCAAGCTTTTGACCTGGCTATTAATGCGGCTGTTCCCAACTGGTTCTTTGAGGGTGATGCGGTTTGGCAGGAGACAGCACTGAGTATACAAGGAAGAGGACGCTTACCTCGCTTTATGAATAGTTTTCCATTGCTGTGGAAGGTAAATAAAAAGTATACCTGGATGAAAATTCGAAATGGCTCATTCAAAGATTGGATTCCTTCTCACTATGAACTGGGATATCTTTTAAGTAATTACGGACATTTCAAATATGGAGACCAGTTTTGGAGTAAGGTTGTTTCCGATGCTGCTTCTTACCGCTCCCTTCTTTATCCATTTCAGGGGGCTATAAAAAAATACACCGGACTTTCGTATCAAAGCTTTGTTAGTAATGCGCTAGATTTTTATCGTCTACAAAACAATGTAGAAGCCAATTCGCCCGGACAATTCCTGCTAAAGCCACAACACAAGTATGTTGATAATCGACAGTTTCCCTATGTTATGAATGGGGATTCGATTTTATACTTACGAACATCCTATCGACATCGTCCGGGTTTTTATTTGTTTGATGGAAAACAAGAACACCGTCTACGAACACAGGATATTGCGCTGGATGCGCAATTCAGCTACCAAAATGGTAAAATTGTTTATGCAGCCTATGAAAGGGATCCACGCAGGGGATGGATTAGCTATAGTTCGTTGCGAATCTTGGATGTGAACTCCAAAACTCAGTTTGACCTTACTCATCATACGCGATATTTCACGCCAGATATTTCTGCTTCTGGAAAAGTAGTTGCTGTTTTTGTATCTGACACAGGTAAAACGGCTCTTGATTGGTTGGAGGTACCAACTGGAAAAGTTATTTCTAGGTATACATCTCCGGCTGGATATTTTTTAACGGATCCCAAATTTATTGATGATCAAAATGTAGTAGTGGCAGCTCGACGACCGGATGGACAAATGGCTTTGCTATTAATACAAGAGGAAAAAGAAGTTCAGTTGACTCCATTTTCGTCATACAGCCTGGGTTATTTGCAGTTTCATAATGGCTTCGTTTTTTTTACTGCAGGATTTGCAGGAAATGACGATATCTATGCGTACTCCTTGGAAAAAAAATTAGTTTACCAATTGATAAAAGGTGGATTTGGAAAATATCACGTGAATGTTAATAGCAATAGGTTGTTTTGGTCTGAGCAAAGCGCAGAGGGGTATCAGTTAAAAACAGTACAGCTTGACTCTCTTAGTTGGAAGCCATTTGATCTAACTGCTCTTGGTCAATCTACAGCTACTAGCAAAATGGCAACTGTAGCTTTTTCTCAAAATGGAAATTGGATTTTGAATAATCGAAGTGATCGATTGTTGAAACCACAGTCTTATCCCAAATCGACTCATCTTTTGAACTTTCATTCTTGGCGGCCCAATTATGACGATCCAATTTATAGTTTTACAGTTTTTGGCGAAAATGTGTTAAACACCTTGCAAACGGAAGTAAGTTATAACTATAACGATGCAGAAAAAACCCATGGAGTTGGAGCTAGCACGACTTATGGTAATTCTTTTTTGCAATGGAATGGGGGCTTTGATTATACGTTTGATCGTCAATTCACAAGTAGGGGAGTAAGTAGAAACTGGAATCAACTCGATGCCAGGGTTGGATGGTCCCTTCCATTACTGGAGACGAAGGGGCGCTATTTTAGACAATTGAATATATCAAGTAGCTATGCGCTTCGCGCCGATTTTTATAAGGGGGCCAATCGGGATACATTTGGAGTTCGGTCTCTTCACTACTTAGTACATGGTATAACTGGTTCTTGGACTACAGCGACTGCTGTACAGCATATTTTCCCCCGACTTGGATTCAGTTATTCCTTTGTGTTTCGTCACAGTTTAACCTCTGTGGTAGGCAGACAATTTAATGCACAGATTAAAACCTATTTACCGGGTTTCTTGCAAAATCATCATGTGGTGGCAGGCATGTATTGGCAAGAGAGAGATACCGTTGGGCAACTGTCCTTTGGTAATCGATTTGCTTATAGTAGAGGATATGTTGGACGTTATTTTGTAAGAATGTGGAGAACGGGTATTGATTATCATTTTCCAATCTGGCATCCTGATTTTGGATTTGCAAACCTTGCTTATTTACAACGCATACGCGCTGCACTGTTTTTTGACTACACCCGGGTGTATGCACTTAATAAAATTACCAGCCTTCCACAACGAAGTGCTGGCGCTGAATTCTATTTTGATACTAAATGGTGGAACCAGCATCCCGTAACAGTAGGGTTCAGAGTATCGCGACTAATAGATCCTGATCAATTTGATCGTTATAAGGGATGGTTCATGGAATTTATTTGGCCCGTAAGTTTAACGGGGCGCTGATTTTTTTCGCTGTACTATTTTTTTATTGAACTGATAAGAAAGCCAGGCTGTTCCGCTTCCTACCAGTGCACCTGCAATAACATCACTTGGATAATGGGCGCCTAAGTACATGCGGGAGTATCCCACTAAACCTGCAAAAGTGTAAGCCGGAGCAATTATATACCACTTTGGTAATGCTATTGTGAGGGATGTGGCTAGTGAAAATGCCTCAGAAGTATGTCCGGAAGGAAAAGATCGGCTGGAGGCTGGCGTCAACACGGAGAAGGTAGGATCTATTTCGCCTGGTCTCTTTCTGTTGATTGTTTTTTTGAGTAGGTAAGTAAATGCCACGTTAGCTGCGAAGCTTTCTGCTAAGTAAATACCTCTGCGTTTATCTTTTTGATCTTTTGCGATGACTCCTTTGATAAAAAAAGCGGCAGGAATGGCTAACGCTAGGGGATCGGAGGCATCAGAGATAAATTGATTGAAGTGTATTCCAGCCGTTGTTCGATTTTGCTCCAGTTTTCTTAAATAATTCCATTCCCAATTGGCAGGCTGCGCAACTAAATTCAAGGTTGCGAATGAAACTAAAATGCTGCAAACAAGAGCGCGTCTGATTTTCATCGCCGTATTTAACTTAAACGAGCAAGGCTTTCTTCAATAATGCGAATTTTATCCAATGCGTCGTTTCTCTTTTTCTGTTCCAGGTCAATTACTTCTTTTTTTGCATTTTGTACAAAGCGCTCATTAGAAAGCTTTTTCTCTACGGATTGCAAAAATCCTTGGAGGTGTTCAAGGTCTTTCAATAGCTTTTCACGTTGTCCCTCTGTTGCGAGTGTACCTTCTGTTTCTACTAAAATTTTTGTTTTTCCTACCACAACAGAAATGCCAGGTTTGCTAGTATCTAGCGTTGGAACAATAGATAGTGAAGCTGCATTTGCTTGTTTAGCAAAAATTTCTTTTATGAGTTCAAGATTGTGTGTATTGGTTGACTCGAGCTGGATAGTAATGGGGTCTTTTTGCTTGAGTTGATATTTATTACGGGTATCACGAATTGCTGTAATCAGTTGTTTGAGTTCTTCACCGGCTTGTAAAATTGAATTAGATTGTTTTGCAATAGGCGTGAATTGCTTGATGGTTAAATCCTCTTTTCTGTCTTTTAAGAGATGGTAGATTTCCTCTGTGATAAAAGGCATGAATGGGTGTAACAGTTGAAGTAATTCTTCAAAGAGGTCTACTGTTTTTTGATACGTTTCGCTGTGAATCGGTTGCTCAAAGCCAGGCTTTATCCATTCCAGGTACCAGCTACAAAAATCGTCCCAAATAAGAGAGTAAATGGTTTTAAGGGCTTCACTTAAGCGAAATTCTTTGAAGTCAATTTCGAGTGTTGCACGCACCTGTGCCAATCGGTTTTGCATCCAGTCAATAGCAAAACTGGGTTTTGCAATGGATTCGTCATCTTTGGCTCGCTCCTCAAAACCTTTTACAAGCTTCAAGGCATTCCACAATTTGTTATTGAAGTGTAGCCCTTGCTCATTGGAGCTTTCGTCCCACAACAGGTCATTGCCGGCTGGCGAAGAAATAAGAATACCAAACCGTACAGCATCTGCACCATATCTGTCTATCAGCGCAAGTAGGTCTGGA
>DDPN01000140.1:0-9663 GCA_002342205.1 Chitinophagaceae bacterium UBA2467
GTCGAATATTACAGGTGCTCCAATCCAAAATAAATGTTATCACAGAAAGAGAAATCGATTACATCTGCATAACAGATATGACAACTAGCTTTAAAGATGGTAGTAGTTTAATCGGCAAATGGATAACCAATAAAAACACACTTGAATATTTAGGGGTATGGGAAAATATCAATAACCCCAATTTTAATTACCCCGAATTCGGGGTAATTAAACAAAATGCAGGGACAAATAGATTCATCATGTCAAGCGGACAATGGATTGAGCGTACAAAGGCAATTGGGCTAAAGACAAAGCCAGGCCGCTATGGCGGCACTTATGCTCACAAGGATATTGCATTTCATTTTGCCATGTGGCTAAGTCCCGAGTTTCAGATCTATCTTATCAATGAGTTCCAACGCCTTAAAAATGATGAAAACAATCGGTTAAAAATTGAATGGAGCATCCAACGAACACTTGCGAAGGTTAACTATTTAATACATACCGATGCAATCAAAGAGAATTTAGTTCCTCAGCTAATTTCAAAAGAGCAAATTAGCTTTGTGTATTCAAATGAGGCTGATCTGTTAAATGTTGCCTTATTTGGAGTGACGGCAAAAGAATGGAGAGAACAAAATCAGGAAAAATCTGGGAATTTAAGAGATTATGCAACTTTGGAGCAATTAGTAGTTTTAAGCAATATGGAAAGTATCAATGCCTTAATGATTCAACAAGGCATAAGCCAGGAAGAACGTTTGACTCAGTTAAACAAAGTGGCAATAACACAAATGAAGTCCCTCTTAGAAAATAAGTCGACGAAAAAAATTAAATAATTATTACCTTCCAAAATTATGAATACTAATAAACCCGTTATAGGCATTTCCTGTGGTGATCTGAATGGAATCGGTATAGAACTGATCATCAAAACTTTTATGGACAATCGCATGCTCGATCACTGCACGCCTGTGATTTTTGCCTCTAATAAGGTCATTAATTTTTATAAAAAAACAATCCCGGAATGCAACTTCAACTATGCCAGTTGCAAAGAACTGAACCGTATCAATCATAAGCAGATTAATGTATTCAATTGCTGGGAAGAAGATGTAGAAATTCAACCGGGGCAACTCACGCCGGAGGGAGGCAAATACGGGATTCTCTCTTTACAGACAGCTGTCGCAGCACTCAAGCAAAAACAAATTGATGGGCTAGTCACTGCGCCCATTCATAAAAAGAATATTCAGTCCTTTGATTTTTCACATCCTGGACATACCCCCTACTTGCAACAAGTATTTGGGGTGAAAGATGTAGTGATGCTGATGGTGGCAAATGATTTTAGAATTGGACTAGTAACAGAACATGTTTCCGTTGCACAAGTGGCGGGTCAGTTAACAAAAGAAAGAATTTTAAATAAGCTACAAGTCCTCAATCAAAGTCTGCAAAAAGATTTTGGCATTGACAAGCCACGTATTGCAGTACTAGCACTCAATCCGCATGCAGGAGATGAGGGGTTAATTGGAAAAGAAGAGGAAACAATCATTCGCCCAGCGATTAAAGAAGCAAAAAATAATAATATACTAGCAGTAGGACCTTACTCTGCTGATGCATTTTTTGCAAGAGGAAGCTACGAACACTTTGATGCAGTGCTAGCGATGTATCATGATCAAGGATTGATTCCATTCAAGACTATTGCAGCGGGCGAAGGAGTGAATTTCACTGCGGGCCTCCCCGCCGTTCGTACTTCACCCGATCATGGTGTAGCTTTTGATATTGCGGGAAAAAATCTTGCCGACCACCAGTCTTTTATTACTTCCATCTTTGAATGTGTTGATATAATCAACCGACGTAATGGTTTTGCAGAAATGCGCAGTAACCCACTTCGCAAAGCCTCTAAGGCTATGCTCGCAAATGCAAAAGATGAAGCGCTGGAAGATTAACTACTGTAACTGCGCGTCAGTTACTCCTTTGTTGATCAAATAGGATTTATACAAAATCTCTACTTTCCCTTTTTGAGGGCCTTTAGGACTGTTGTTTTTTGTACTCCCATTATCGTAATCTAGTGTCGTCCCTTTGGGTAATTTAAAATCACGCGTATTAAATTCAACTACTACTTTATCTGGCAATCCCCAATTTGTATAGGCACCATAACGCATTTGAATTTCATAGGTGCCATTTTCACGTGTACTAATTAAGGAACGAAGTACTACCAGCTTTACAGGATCGATATACAAGGTTGCACGCGTAATTTCTTCTGCATCATTGATGGGGAATACTTTCACAATCTGACAATTGATTCCGTCAATACTTGCACTACCTGCGTCAATTGCTTCAAAATTTTGTAAGCCCAAAACGTTATTCAAATTAATATTCACCGTCCCTTTAGGAACAAAAGAAACGCCTTTTTGATTTTTGATTTTGAGTTGATCTGGCTTACGGTAATAAATGGTAACCAACGAGACCGGAGCTTTTATAAAAAGTACATTCGTTTTTAATTGAGCAACTGCACTGTAATTATTTACCAAATCATATTTCTTTTTTACACCAGCTAATAGAGTGGTTGGATCAATAGCTGCCTGTACAGAAGTAAACCCCGTCAATAGTAGCAAGCTGGCAAAAATTGCTCTCAACATAAAATATCTTTTTTTCTATAGCCAATCACAGATAGACTGACAAAAAATAGCGTATAGCCCACTAATATGATACCACTCTTTAGCAGCGCCATCGGATTTTCAATAGATCCATCAATGGTAACACCCTCTGCATTTTTCTCCACGTAAAAAAATCCTTTCCAACCTAACATATGTGTAGTGAAAGACCAAGGGTTAATGGTTTGCTCAAAGACAGGAACTTTTAATTGCTGAATGATCGTAAACACAATCACTATACATACCGTTGCCACAATGGGACCCAAGGCGTTTTCTGCATACACAGAAAGAAATAGCGCCATGGATGCAATCATGGTAAGGGCTAATGCAGCATAAATAAAGGCTCCAATAAACCGCCAAAGCACATCGTGTTGACTAATGATATGCAAATCAGTTTCTCTAAAAACTACCAAGTCTTCTTGCCCAAATAAAAGCAAGCTACCGAACAATGCAAAAAGGGCCATCCACAATAACAATAAGATTACATAGACGGTACTCGCAGAAAATTTAGCAAGTAATAAAGTAGTACGCGAGGTGGGCTGTGCTGCTAACATTCGTAATGTACCCGTTTGCGCTTCGCCCGCAATCATATCACCCGCGATTAGTGCAACTAATAATGGAACATGAATCAAAATCAAATGTAAAATGGCAACACAAACAAAATACCCATTCAGAATCTGCTGCTCAGGAATTTCAAATGTATCGGCTTGGCTGTCTGTAAAAAAGTGAATAAACTCGGTTCCATTTACCCGCAATGCAAATTGGACTAATAAAACAATAAGCGCAATGGCACCAAATGCAATATACGTTCGGGGTCTTCGAAATATTTTAAATAACTCGATATATAAAATGGATGCAAACATTAATGACCGGTTAACGATAAAAAATAAGCCTCCAGCACGTATCGCTTTTCTGGTACAGCCTGCAACTTTAACTGACTAGCTTTTTGGGTCAGCGATTGCATAGACTCTTCAGCAACTTTTTTTCCTTTGTGAATAATCAGCACCCGATCTGCAATCATTTCAATTTCACTTAAAAGATGGGAAGACACAATTACCGTTTTCCCCTGCTCTTTACACAACGACCGAATCAATTGCCGCATATCTGCAATTCCTTGTGGATCTAACCCGTTGGTAGGCTCATCTAATATGAGCAATTTGGGATCATTGACTAATGCACATGCCAAAGCCAACCGTTGACGCATCCCTTGGGAATAGGTGCCTACACGACTGGAGGCTCTTTCCAAAAGTCCCACCTGTTGCAGTAAGTCGTTATTCCGTTTTTGATCAGGGCGACGACCTCCAAATCGAGCAAATAAATTTAAATGCTCTTGAGCAGTAAGATATTTATAGAGATCTGGCTTTTCAACAATCGCGCCAATCTGAGAGAGTATTGCAGAGCGATTTTTCTCAAGTGAATTTCCAAAAAAAGTGATTTCCCCAGCTGTAGGTTTAATCAAGGTCAACAACATTCGGATCGTTGTTGACTTGCCCGCTCCATTTTGACCGAGAAAACCATACACCTGTCCCTGCTCCACAGTGAATGATAAGTCATCCACTGCAGTGAATTCGCCAAACCGTTTCGTGAGTCCGCGTACGGTTAACAATGGAGGTGTTTACTTTTTATATTGAGGAATCAATCCGTTGGCTAATTCAACCATTTTCTTGATTCCATCTTCAGGCAGATTTCCTTTTTTGAACTCAGCCATTACCTCAGGAAGTTTGCTTTCCATTTCCATTAGGAAGTGTTCTTCAAATTCCTTCACTCGGTTCACTGCAACTTCTTTTAATAGTCCGTTTGTTCCGAGATAAATAATTGCTACTTGTTTTTCAACAGTGAAAGGAGAATATTGAGCCTGCTTTAGAATTTCCACGTTACGAGCACCCTTGTCAATTACATTTTTTGTAGCCGCATCAAGGTCTCCACCAAACTTAGAGAAGGCCTCTAGCTCACGATAAAGCGCTTGGTCGAGTTTCAACGTACCTGCTACTTTTTTCATTGACTTGATCTGCGCATTACCACCCACACGGCTAACAGAAATACCCACGTTAATGGCAGGACGGATACCTGACAAGAAGAGGTTAGTCTCCAAGAAGATCTGTCCATCCGTAATAGAAATTACGTTGGTAGGGATGTAGGCAGATACGTCACCTGCTTGTGTTTCGATGATGGGAAGAGCAGTAAGAGAGCCACCCCCTTTAATCAAATGACGGATGCTATCGGGTACATCATTCATGTTCTTTGCAACGTTATCGTCATTGATCACTTTTGCCGCACGCTCTAATAAACGACTGTGCAAATAGAATACGTCACCAGGATAAGCCTCACGTCCAGGAGGGCGACGCAGAAGCAATGATACCTCACGGTAAGCTACCGCTTGCTTTGAAAGGTCATCATAAATGATCAAGGCTGGACGACCGGTATCACGGAAGAATTCTCCAATAGCCGCACCAGCAAATGGAGCATAGAATTGCAATGGAGCTGGATCAGATGCAGAAGCGGCTACAATGATTGTGTAGTCCATGGCTCCGTTATCTTGTAATGTTTTCATTACACCGGCAATAGTGGAAGCCTTTTGTCCAATTGCAACATAGATACAGTATACAGGTTTACCTGCTTTGTAAAACTCTTTTTGGTTGATGATGGTATCTAAACAGATGGCTGTTTTACCAGTTTGACGGTCACCAATTACTAACTCACGCTGACCACGTCCAATCGGAATCATTGCGTCAATCGCTTTGATACCTGTTTGAAGCGGTTCTTTAACGGGCTCTCTAAAAATTACACCAGGTGCTTTACGCTCTAGTGGCATTTCATACAATTCGCCTGCGATTGGTCCTTTACCATCAATAGGTTGACCTAAGGTGTTAACCACACGACCCAGCATGCCCTCTCCTACTTTAATAGAAGCGATCTGACCGGTACGCTTAACTTTAGAACCTTCTTGGATACCACCTGTTTCTCCCATCAATACCACACCCACATTATCTTCTTCCAGGTTCAATGCAATGGCACGAACTCCATTTTCAAATTCTACGAGCTCACCATAACGCACATTACCCAATCCATAAACACGGGCAATACCGTCACCGATCTGTAATACGGTTCCTACCTCTTCTAAATCTGCAGTAGCATTAAAGTTGCTCAGCTGTTGTCTGAGTATCGCACTAATTTCATCGGGCTTAATGTCTGGCATATAACTTGATTTACTTGTTATTTGATCTTATAAACAAAATCGTTGTTCTCAAATTGTTTTGCAATTGCTTTCAAATCGTAAGCAACACTAGCATCCACTAGTTTATCATCTACTTGTAATACAAATCCACCGATTATGGATGGATCTACTTTTTCTTGTAGCTCAACGGAAGAATATCCTCCAGATTTTTTTACCTGGTTTAATATTGACTGCTTCACTTCGTCGCTGGCAGGTGTAGCCGTTGTTAGCTGTACTGTCTTGATTCCTTTTCTCTCCTTGTAAGCATTAACAAAAGCAGTACAGATTTCGGGCAGATAACTCTCGCGATTCTTATTGACCAATAACTGATTGAATGCATTGGAAAGTTCACTTATATGCGCCTTGGTGACTGCACTAAGAATTTTTCCTTTTACATCTGATTTGATAATAGGACTGCGAAGCATGCTGGCAAAATCACGGCTTTGCTTGCAAACATCCTGTAACCACACCATATCAGCATACACTTGCTCCAACTGTCCTTTTTCAACAGCTAGATCAAGCAGTGACTTGGCGTAACGAGCAGCTAAACGTGGATTTGGCATGACGTGCGATTAGTTCATTTTAACAGAATCCACCAGCCCTTTGATGTGAGTCTCTTGAGCTGATTTATTTTCTAGTTCTTTACGAAGTACTTTTTCACTTACCTCAATCACCAACTTACCAACCTGGTTTTTCACTTCGGTCAACGCAGCCATTTGTTGTGCCTGAATTGCCGCCTGTGTTTCAGCCATTATTTTAGAAGCTTCTGCTTTGGCTTGGTCCTTTGCTTCTGCAATAATGCGATCTTTAGTTTCACGAGCTTCTTTGAGCAATTGTGCACGCTCTTCACGCGCCTTTGCTAACAAAGCTTCATTTTCACTTTTCAATTGCGCCATTTCTTCTTGTACACGCTTAGCACTCTCCAATGAAGTTGCGATACTCTTTTCACGCTCGCGCAATCCATTGATGATAGCAGGCCATGCATACTTGGCTAACAGAAAGAAAACAGCCAAAAAGGCTACCAGTGTCCAAATCAATAAGCCAAAACCAGGAGTTAACAGATTCATAGTATAACTAGTTTCAATTTTTTTAAAGTGAACTACTGCATCCTCCGCCCTGTGCTTCCGATGCAGTAGTTACAGACCAGGTTAAAGTACCATGGCCAAAAATCCCACGATGATCGCGAACAGTGCAGCACCTTCTACAAGGGCCGCTGTAAGGATCATGTTACCGCGGATGTCATTACTAGCTTCAGGTTGACGGGCAATCGCTTCTAAAGCTCCTTTACCGATCTGACCGATACCGATACCGGCACCAATAGCAGCAAGACCTGCGCCTACTGCACCACCTGCGTTAGCAACTTCAGCCAGCAGCATTACATTCATAAGATCCATGTTGGTTGTATTGAGGGTTAAAAAATAAACAATTAATGATGCGCTCCTTCTGCACTGTCATGATGGTCACCTTCCAAAGCTTGACCAATAAACACTGCACTGAGCATGGTGAAAATAAATGCCTGAAGGAAAGCAACCAGTACTTCGATCAGGTAGATAAATACAGTAAAACCAATTGAAAGTGGAGAAGCACCCCATCCGGCAATTGGACTTAATTCTCCAAAAATGAAAATCAAAGAAATCAAACAAATAATAATAATGTGCCCCGCTACCATGTTTGCAAAAAGACGGATGATCAATGCAAAAGGCTTGATAAACACACTCAGAAATTCAACCGGCACCAGAATAAACTTCACACCCAGCGGAACCCCCGGTGGATTGAAAATGTGTGCCCAGTAATGTTTGTTTGAGCTGAATAGAATCACAACAAAAGAAAGTAGACCAAGTACTACAGTAAACGCAATATTACCTGTTACGTTAGCAGAACCTGGAATCAATCCAAAAATGTTATTCACTAATATGAAAAAGAAAACAGTCAACAAGAAAGGAAGATAGTGCTCGTATTTGTGACCCAAATTTGGTTTTGCTACTTCGTCACGCACAAAGGTGATCACTGGCTCCAACAAACTTTGAGAACCCTTCGGAGCAGAGGTAACCCCAATTCCTTTTTTGTAACGTCCCGCCACACGAAACATCAACACGGTGAAAACGATTAAGGCCAACAGCATTTGCACTACGTTTCTTGTCATTGACAAATCGTAGTACTTCACCGTTGGATCAAATTTTCCGTTTGCATCGAGCGGAACAATGGTTCCAGCAGAGAATTTCTTTGGATCTAATCCCAATTCATGAATAGAATGCTCATTCAATAAAGTGTAACCTTTATAAGCAGCATGACCATGTTCAAAATTGGAAGACATGAAAATATCCCAGGTACCCCGTGTAGGAGAGTATAATATTATAGGTAAAGGAAGTGTTACAGGATGCTCGCCAATATCCATGAAATGATATTCATGCCCGTCTAATACGTGGCCAAAAATCACTTCAGCAGCATCAAATTTCTTTTTTTCAGTGGGCTGTGCATGTTCACCAGCAGGTGCTGTTGCCTCAGCATGTGCATCACCCTGCGCATGTTCTTGTGTATGCTCCTGCGCCCAGAAAAACAAAGGAGATAAGGTAAAAACGAGGGTTAAAACCAGCGTTTGAATGAAAGATTTACAGCTTCTGCACATACCTGCCTCGAAATTTTGCGCAAAGATAGGGGTGAGTGCTTGAAAAATCGAAGAAAAACGGACAAAATGGAAGGCGATTTTAGCCCGATTTTTTCAGGCTATTGGGGGGTTGAAAATTGCATCCGAAATAACCTGGCATAATGTCCATTTAAAGCCATTAACTGCTCGTGGGTACCACTTTCAACCAGCACCCCTTTGTCCAAAACCATGATCCTGTTGGCTTTGCGAATGGTCGAAAGCCGGTGGGCAATCACAATCGAGGTCCGTCCTTTGATAAGGGTATCAATAGCAAGCTGGATCAACTGCTCGCTTTCTGAGTCAATCGAAGAAGTGGCTTCATCCAAAATCAATATGGAAGGGTTATATAATAATGCCCTTACAAAGGAGAGTAACTGGCGCTGACCCATAGAGAGCCCCACTCCTCTTTCCCGCACATCATAATGATATCCGCCGGGTAATTTCATGATAAAATCATGGAGCCCGATCATGCGAGAGGCCTCCTCTACTTTTTCCAGCGTTATGGATGGGTTACGAAGAGTGATATTATCTAATATGGAGCCGGAGAACAAGAAAACATCTTGCAAAACCACTCCTACTTGGCTTCTGATTTCATCCAAGGAATAAGAAGTAACCGATTTGTCGTCGATTCGAATATCCCCCTCCTGAAATTCATACAAACGTGTCAACAACCCCGTGATAGACGTTTTACCACTTCCGGTATGCCCGATTAATGCCACTGTTTCACCAGGCTGAGCAACAAATGAGATTCCTTTTAACACGGGAACATCCGGCAGATATGAAAACTTTACATTTTCAAATTCGATTTTCCCTTTGAATCGAACTGGATTAATTGTTTGCGTAGCAATCGGAGGCGCAGCTTCGGGATTATCTAATACTTTAAACACGCGCTCGCTGGCAATAATACCCATCTGTAATACATTAAACTTATCTGCCAATACCCGAAGCGGACGAAATAATAAATTGAGACATAAGATGAATGCAATGACGGTTCCCTGCTGATTTTCCTGAAGATGAAGTGCTTCTTTAGAGGTCCACCACACCACCAATCCAATGGAAAGCGCCAACACAATTTCTACCACCGGAAAAAAAACAGAATAGGCGAATATTGCTTTGATGTTTGCGTCGCGGTGCTGACGATTGATCACTTTAAATTTTTCCATCTCTCGCTCTTCCGCTGCAAAGGC
>DDPN01000140.1:9686-9850 GCA_002342205.1 Chitinophagaceae bacterium UBA2467
GCCACCGCATTACGTACAGCATGAAAAGAACGGTTGATGCTTTCTTTAAAAACATAGGTAGCAATAATCATGATCGGAAAAGGAATCAGCGCAATCAAGGTTAATTGCCAGTCGGCCCACAACATATACGTGAGCACACAAAAAATAGAAAGCAGATCGGCAAT